>NZ_LZKY01000257.1:0-17224 GCF_001673055.1 Mycobacterium sp. 1245801.1 | reverse complement strand
GCTGTCGCCGGCGGAATGGACGGCCGTCGGGGTGGTCTGCCTCAGCCTGGTCGCCCTCGCCCTGGCCGCCGGGCCGGGCCACTTTCGGCACGCCCCGGCCGGGCTCGGCTGGGCGCTGCTGGGGGTGGTGGCCGCGATCTTCCTCGGCGGCGCCGCGGCCGGGCGATTGCCCGACCGCGCGCGAGCCCTCGCGCTGGGGTTGGCCGCCGGAAGCGGCTTCGGCGTCGTCGAGGTGGGTGTGCGGCTGATCGAGGCGATCGATCCCACCAAACGGGCTTTCTACACCAACCCGGCGCTGTACGCGGCGGCCGCCGGCGGGGCCGCGGGTTTCCTGTTGCTCACCTCCGCGTTGCACCGCGGATCGGTGACCACGGCCGTCGCCGGCATGGTGGTCGGCGAAACGCTGGCACCGGCGTTCGTCGGGGTGGTGTGGTTGGGCGACACCGCGCGCGCCGGGTTGGGCTGGCTGGTGATCGCGGGGTTCGCCGTCGCCGTGTCCGCAACGCTGGTGCTGGCGCGGTTCGGGGAGGCACCCCAGCCCGAGCCCGTCGAGGAAGCGGGCTAAGGCCCGGTTCATGCGCCTGAGACGCTGGGGGCCGCACGACCGACGGCGTTTTCGCTCACCGGCGCATAACTGGTGCCGCGTGCGGGGCGCGTCCACAACAACCCGTCCTGTGCGGTGACGCCCGCGGCGATCAGCGCCCGCTTGAGGATCTTGTTGGTCGCGGTCGCGGGCAGCTGATCGTTGATCCGCACGTAGCGCGGCCACGCCTTCGGTGACAGATCCGGCTGCGCGGCAAGGAATTTCGCGAAGGCGTCGGGGCTGAGCTGGGCACCGGGCCGCAGCACCAGGGCGGCCATCACCTGGTCGCCGACCCGGTCGTCGGGAACGGCGTAGACGGCGACCTGGCTGACCTCGGGCAGCCGCGCCAGAATTCGCTCGACCGGCCCGGCGGCCAGGTTCTCCCCGTCCACCCGCATCCAGTCGGCGGTGCGCCCGGCCAGGTAAATCCAGCCGTCGTCGTCGCGATAGGCCAGGTCGCCCGACCAGTACATCCCGTGCCGCATCCGCTCCGCGGTGGCGCCCGGATCGTTGTAGTAGCCGGCGAAGGGCCCCGCCCCCTGGGTGTTGACGAGTTCACCGACGGCCTCGTCGAAATTGGTCAGCGCCCCGTGCGCGTCGAACTTCGCGGGCTCGCATTCCCGCAGTGTCGTCGAGTTGTAGATGCTTACCCCCGGGTACGGCTTGCCGATGGAGCCGGGTGGGGTGCCGTCTTCGCGCACCACGATCACCGCGAATTCACTCGAACCGAAGCTGTCGACGACCCGGCACCCGAAACGCCTTGCGAATTCGGCGATGTCGCGGTCGGTGGCCTCGTTGCCGAAGGCCACCCGCAGGGTGTTGTCGGCGTCGTCGGGGCGCTCGGGCGTGGACAGGATCAGCGCCAGCGGCTTGCCGACGTAGTTCAGGTAGGTGACGCGATAGCGACGGACGTCGTCGAGGAAGCGGGACGGCGAAAACCGCGCCGGCACCATGGTGGCCCCGCTGCCGATGGCGACCGCCCAGCCGGCGGCGACACCGTTGGAGTGAAACAGCGGCATCGACAGGTAGCAGACGTCGTCGGCGGTGACGTCGTACTGGAAGATCAGGCTGGCACCGCACATGATCGCCATGCCGTGGGCGAACCGCACCACCTTGGGGTCACCGCTGGTGCCCGAGGTGAAGATCATCATCAGGGTGTCGGCGGCGGTCACCTCGCGATGCGCAACCAGCGGTGGCGCGGAAGCGACGGCGTCGGCGTAGCGGCCGCCGGTCACATCGATCACCTGAATGCCGTTGAGGCCCAACCCGTTCAGGAGTTCCACGTGCTCCGGGTCGGCGAGCAGTAGCTGGCAGTCGGAGCGCCGGATGTCGGCCAGCAATCCCGGCCCGCGCCGCGTGGTGTTGATCCCGCACAACACGTAGCCGCCCAGCGCGGCCGCGGCCATGGCGCGCAACATGGCCGGGGAATTGCCCAGTACGGCGCCGACATGCAGCGGCCGTGCGGTGTCGGCGAGCGCGATCAGCGCGGCGGCCTCCGCCTCGGCTTCGGCGAGGTGCTCGCGCCAGGTCCAGGTCCGCTCGCCGTGAACCAGCGCCGGGGTGTCGTCGTGGCGACGTTGCCGCAGTAGCTGTTGGACCGTCTCGACCACGGGTTCACTTCCTCTTCGATGTCGTCATCGGGTGGTGAACACCAGCCCCGCGTAGTTGTTTTGGGCCACCTCGTCGCAGTGCCGCCGATAGGTGCCGAAGCCGCCGATGTAGGGCATGAAGACCCGCTTCTTGCCCTCGATGTTGGCGCCCAGGTACCACGACGATGTCGCCCTGGGGAACAGCGTGCGCTCGGCCGCTTGGGCCACGTGTTCGGTCCAGGCGATCGCCGCGTCGTGGCGTGGCACGACCTCGGCCACGCCGAGGCGCCGCGCGGCCCGCACCAGGTCGACCACCCAGTCGACCTGGACCTCGGCGTGCAGCACCATGTTGGCCAGCACCGACGGGCTGCCCGGCCCGCTGATGGTGAACAGGTTGGGCAAACCGGGCACCATCAGGCCGAGGAAGGTGACCGGGCCGTCGGCCCAGATGTCGCGCAGTCGTTGTCCCCGGGGGCCTTTCGGATCGATTCGGGTCAGCGCGCCGGTCATGGCGTCGAAGCCGGTCGCGAAGATCAGCACGTCGCACGGGTAGGTCGTCGCGCTGGTGCGCACGCCCTCGGCGGTGATCGCCTCGATGGGCTCGCGGCGCAGGTTCACCAGCCGAACGTTGTCGCGGTTGAAGGTGGCGTAGTAGCCGTCGTCGGTGCAGATGCGTTTCGTTCCGATCGGGTGATCGACCGGGATGAGATCGGTTGCGACGGTGGGATCGTGGACGATCTCGCGGATCCGCTGCTCGGCGAACGTCCTCGCGATGTCGTTGGCGGCCAGGTCGCTGGTCTGGTCGGGGAAGGTCTTGGCGAACAGCACGCCCCCTTCGCGCCAACGCTGCCACAGCGCTTCGTTGCGCTCGTGCGGTTCGGTGTCGAGGGCGTTCTTGTGGTAGGTGCCGTGCGGGGTGCCCGCCGCCGCGTAGGCCGAGGCCCGGCGGCGCTCGGGATACCGCTCCTGGATTTCTCGCTGCTCCTCGGCCGACCACGGCCGGTTCGGCATCGGGATGGTGTAATTCGCGGATCGCTGGAATACCACCAGGTTTTCGGCGCTGGCGGCGATGATCGGGGCCACCTGGATGCCGGACGATCCGGTGCCGATCAGGCCCACCCGCTTGCCACGCAGCTCCGGGTCTTCGCGCGGCCACGCGGCCGTGAAGTAAACCTGTCCCGAAAAGTCCTCGGCGCCGGGGATATCGGGACGATTCAGCGCCGACAGGCAGCCGGTCGCGCATACCAGGAACTGTGCGGCGTAACTGTCGCCGGTCGCGGTGTCGACGTGCCAGCGGCCCCCGTCGAAGGTGGCACCGATGACGTCGACCCCGAATCGGTAGTGGCGGCGCAGATCGAATCGGTCGGCGACGTGGCGCAGGTAGGCCAGGATCTCCGGCTGGGCGGCGAAGCGTTCGCTCCACTGCCAGCTCCGCTGCAGTTCTTCGTCGAATGAGTAGGAGTAGTCCACGCTTTCGACGTCGCAGCGCGCACCCGGATAGCGGTTCCAGTACCAGGTGCCGCCCACGTCGGGGGCGGCCTCGAGGGCGGTGACCGACAGGCCCGAGGAGGCGACCCGGTGCACGGCGTAGAGCCCGGCGAACCCGGCGCCGATGACGATGACGTCGTCCATGTGCACCTCCGACCTCACCGTCGAGGTCATGCGGGCCGATACTTCAGCAGGGTGATGCCCCCTTCAGGCAGATCGTAGAACACCGGCTGGACCCGCATCCCGATGCGGATGTCGCCCGGGTCGACGTCGACCAACTCGGTGCTGAACTTCGGTCCGGCATCCCATTGCACCACCGCGAGCAGCTGCGGGAGCGCGTCGGCCCATGGTGGGCCGGTGGGCCGGCGGGCGATCGTGAACGTGTATAGCGTTGCGGCACCGTCGATTTCGCGCCATTCCAGGTCGTCGGCCAGGGTTCCGGGGGCCAGGGTGCGCGGATAGAACACGTAGCGCCGTGCCGACGGCGAGTACTGCACCAGGATCCGGTGCTGGGCCAGGCCGTCCCAGAAGGGCTGCGAGACGGGTGTGGGCTCGGGGATGGGCCGGCTCATCTTCAGTCCCCCCGCAGGAGCAGCGCGACCTGTTCGCTCATGATGCCGCCGTTGCCGGTGACGAACGCGGTGTGGCAGTCGGGTACCTGCGCGTCGCCGGCCCGGCCCATGATCTGGCGCGCGCCGTCGACCACGTGGTGCATGCCGCCGGCCATGCCGGCCTGCCCGAAGGACAGCTGGCCGCCGGCGGTGTTGAGCGGGAAGTCGCCGCGGTAGGTCAGGTCGTGCTCGTTGACCCACGACATGCCTTGGCCTTTCGCGCAGAATCCGGCGTCCTCGAGGCTCATCAGCACCGTGATGGTGTAGCAGTCGTAGATCGACGCGATGTCGACGTCGGATCGGTCGAGCCCGGCCATCGCAAAGGCCCGGTCGGCGGCGCGCGCGATCGGGGTGGACAGCAGGTCCTCGGCGTAGGTCGGGGTCTTGAAGGCGATGTGTTCGCCAAAGCCCTTGATCCACACCGGGCGGTGGCGGCCGCGGCGGGCGAGGTCGGCGTTGGCGATCAGCACGCCCACTCCCCCGTGCACCCGCATCACCGTCTCCAGCATGTGAATGGGGTCGGCGATCATCGGGCTGTCCAGCACGTCGCCGACCGTGATGGGGGTGCCGTGAAAAACCGCGCCGGGGTGCGCGCACGCGTTGGTGCGCTGGTCGACGGCGATCTTGGCGACCGCGGCGGGGTCGTAGCCGAATTCGGCCGCGTAGCGCTGAGCGATCTGTGCGTACGGCGCGTTCTGGCCCACGTTGCCGTAGGGGATCTCGAACTCGGCCTGCGGCGAGCCGTAGTTGTTCGACGATGCCCCATACCAATTCGGGCCGGGCGCAGGTCGCCGCTCGGACCGCGGCACCGCCGCCGACCCGGGCACCACGGCCAGCACCGCCTCGCAGATGCCGAGTTCGACGGCCGCCGCGGCGCGCCAGATCATCCCGGCGGACGTCGCCCCGCCTAGATCGACTCGCTCGCCGAAATCTAGTGCGAGGCCTAGGTATTCGCACAGCGTGGCCGGCGCGAACATGGCCGATTCGGCGATGCCGTGGGTCAGCAGGCCGTTGACACGGCCGGGATCCACCCCGGCGTCCTCGATCGCCAGCTTGGCCAGCACCGCGTACTGGTCCAGGGTGAACAGCGGCGCCCGGGTGGGGCGGCGCTGCGCCGGCAACTCCGCGATGCCGACGATGGCGGCCTCACCGCGCAGCCCGGTCACGGCTCGGTTCTCCGGATCGGCAACTCGACCGTGGCCATGCCGGGCATCAGGATCGTGTCGTCGCGGCGCCCGGCGATGACGAGATCGACCAGCCCAGTCCCGGTGTCGCTCAGCCGTTTACCGGTGACCTCGCCGCCGAAGCTCAGCGATTCGCCGGGATACGCGATCGCCCGGTTCTGCACCGAAAAGGACACCAGCCGGCCGCGTCCGCCGATCCAGTCGCCGAGGGCGCGGGCCAGCAGCGCCGCCTGCAGCGGGCCGTGCACCAGGACGTTGTCGTAGCCCTCGGTGTCGCGCGCCCACTGTTTGTCGTAGTGAATGCGGTGGCCGTTGTAGGTGGCGGCGGAAAAGAAGAACATCTGCGTTTCGTCGACGGTGACGGTCAGCGCGGGAATGTGTTCGCCCACGGCGATGTCGTCGAAAAACGGTTGCTGATCGGTCATGGCGCACCGGGGCCTTTCTACGGGCGGGCGATCATCGAGGTCGACGCTTCGGCCAGCAGGTCGCGATCCTGGTTGCGGTACACCGTGTGCCAGGTGACGAGGACGAATCTGCCGGAGCGGCCCTGTTTTTCGACGATCGAGGAGATGGTGCGCACCATTTCGATCTCGTCGCGGTGATAGGCGGGCAGGTGGAACGTGAAGCTCTCGCCGCCGGCCATCCGCTTGGGGGCGCGCGGGAACGCCAGGCTGCCGGAGACCGCGCCGGACGACCCGTCGGGACGCAGCGACTGCAGCGGCGAGACGCCGAGGATGGCGTACTGCAGGAACAACGGAGGGCAGATGATGTCGCGGTATCCGTTGGCCCGGGCGTAATCCGGGTCGAAATACAGCGGGTTGTGGTCGCCGACCGCCGCCGCCCAACGCTGCCAGTCGCGCCGGTTCACCTCACCGGTCGCCGACGCCGCGACGGTGCCCACCCGCGCCGCCGATTCCGCATCGATCAAACTGTCCTCGCTCAACCGCACTCCCCTTCGTCGTCCATGCTGCGCTGCAGCCAGCCCGCGGCGACGTCGGCCCCGCCGCCGAATGTCGAACCCAGCCTGGCCCGCTCGCTGAACAGATGCAGGTCGGTCTCGGTGACGTAGCCCATGCCGCCGTGCAATTGGTGGGCGTCCAGCGTGATCAGCCGCGCCGCGGTGGCCGCGTGCATGCGCGCGATGGCCGTCTCACGGCTCGCGACGCGTCCGCGCCCCAGCCAGAACACCGCCGCGTGCGCGGCCAGTCGCGCGGCCGCCAGGGCGATGTGCATGTCGGCGACGAGATGCTGGGCGGCCTGAAACGACGCGATGGGCCGGCCGAATTGGTGGCGCAGCTTGGTGTAGTCGACGGTGCGCTCCAGCACGGCCTGTCCGACGCCCACCAGGTCGAGTGATCCCAGCGCCACGGCGGTGTTGGCCAGCCGGCGCAGCGATGCCGCGGTGATCCCGTCGAGCGCCGCGTCGGCCCGCACGTCGTCGAAGCGCACGGTGAATGCGCGGACGCCGCCGGCCATGTCGAGCGGTTCGACGCCGACACCACCGGCCCGGACGTCGACGACGAAGGCCAGCGTGCGCGCGGCGGCCGCGGCGGACACCACTAGGACATCGGCGACGTCGGCATCGAGGACGTAGTCCGCGGTTCCGGTGAGCCGCCAGCGGTGCGCGTCGGGATCGGCGCGCAGCACCGGGGTGACGACGGCGGCGTCGCGGGCGTTGTGCAGCGCGGTGGTGCCCCGCACGCTCCCGGACGCCAGCGGCGGCAGCCAGCGCGCCTTGAGTTCCGGGCAGCCGAGTTGGTCGACGGCCAGCGCGGCGAGCACGCTGCTGTGCACCGTCGTCGGGCACAGGGCGCGGCCGGCCTCGGTGGAGAAGACGGCCAGATCGTCGAGGGAGCCGCCGGCCCCGCCGTACTCCTCGCCGATGGCGAGGCCGAAGACGCCCGCGTCGGCCAGCGCCTTCCACAGCGCCGGGGTGCTGCGCTCGGCGCCGGGTTCGCCGAGCGCGCGCACCAGCGTGATCGGGTTTTCGGCGGCCAGCAGCGCGCGCAGCGCCGCGGCGAACGCGCGCTGCTCGGCGGTGGGGATCGTCTTCATCGGTGCTGCGCGAGGCCCAAAGTCAGCGTCCGTAGGACGGCATCGCGTGCCCGCGCTGCGCGATGATGTCGCGCAGCACCTCGTTGGTACCGCCGCCGAAGCGCATCAGCGGGGCGGCCCGGTAAAGCCGCTCGAATTTGCCGGCCAGCGGGGCCTGTTGGCTGCGATGCGCCAACAGGCCGTCCGGGCCGAGGAGGTCGAGCGCCAGGTCGGCGATGCGCTGGCGCAGCTCGCTGGTGAACACCTTCTCGACGCTCACTTCGACGGTGGGGATGACGCCGCTGTCGAGGATGGACGCCGCCTCGTAGCCCATCAGGGTGGCCACCGCGACGTCGGCCGCCGCCTGCGCCAGGCGGCGGCGCAGCGACGGATCGTCGGCGGGCACGGTGCCGTCGCGGCGCGGGCTGCCCGCCAGCTCGCGCAACTCCTCGACGGCGCGACGCAAGTCGCCGGCGTTGGTCAGCGCGCCGCGTTCGAGATCGAGCGCGCCGGTGATGTAGGTCCAGCCGTGATTGACCTCGCCGATCAGATTGGTGGCCGGCACTCGCACGTCACGGAACCCCACCTCGTTGGTGCGGTATCCCGACCAGGCGTAGAGCGGGCGGATTTCGACGCCCGGGCTGTCAATCGGCACGATGATGACCGAGATGCCCCGATGCCGGGCGGCGCCGGGATCGGTGCGGACACAGAGCCATTCGTGTGTCGCGCGCTGGGCGCCGCTGTTCCAGATCTTGGTGCCGTTGATCACCCATTCGTCGCCGTCACGGGTGGCGCTGGTCCGCAGGGCCGCCAGGTCGGTCCCCGCCTCGGGCTCGGAATAGCCGACGGCGCAGATCATTTCGCCGCGGGCGATCGGGGGCAGCCACTCGGTCTTGTTGCGCTCCGTACCGTGCCGCATGATCATCGGCGCCACAGACGTCACCGTCAGGTCCGGGCCGGGCACTCCCCAATATTCGAATTCGCTCATCAGCAGGTGCAGGTGCATCGCGCCCAGCCCCAGACCGCCGTACTCACGCGGCCAGTTCAGCCCGAACCAGCCCCGCTCGCCGATCTTGCGCCGGAACCGGGCGACCTCGCCCCGGGGATATTCCAGGTCGTGCTCGGCGAGCTCGGCCCGCAATTGCGGGGTCACGTTCTCGCGCAGGAATTCGCGAATCTCGGTGAGCCAGGCGCGCTGCCCCGCGTCGAGTTCGAAATCCATTCCGGCGCCTGTGCCCTTCTGCCAGCCTTACACCAAGCAGCGCCAGCGTAACGCCACGGCGAGAATGCGCCCGGGATTTCGCCGTAGCGTTACGCTGGGCGGCCCCCCGCCGCTCGACGGCCCCGCTGTAAACGCGCTGTCAAACTCCCGTTAAAACACATCGGCGCTCTCGCGGATACGCGGGCGGGCTGCGAAGATTCTCGGATCGGCTGGTCGACGCGGACCAGGGACGCCGCCCAGTTCCGGCCTGAGGGAGAAGTCATGCCCACTGTTGAGATGCGCCTCCGCGAAGACCTGCGCAACTACGCCGTCGAATTGCGGCAGCTCGCGTACACGCTGCCAATGGGCGTGGGCGAGCACGGTCTGCTGCAACTGTCCGACCGCATGCGAGCCGCGGCCGACCAGATGGTCCGCAAGGGCGCCTGAACAGGCGCGCTCAGCCGCCGCGGAGGCGGATCTTCCAGCGCACGAACCCCAGGTACACGGCGCTGATCGCGAACAGCATGCCGACGTCGAACCACCACGTCGCCGGGGTGTGCCGCCAATGCGAATCCTTCGGGGTCAGCGGGCCGGGCACCAGTTTGGTCAGGTCGGCGGTCGACGCCGACGCCGCGAAGCCCCACCGCGCCGGCGTCGCCCACGACATCTGATCCAGCCCGATGCGCGCGGTCACCGGAATCATCCCACCGGAGAACACCAGCTGCGACATGACCGCCACCACCAGCAGCGGCATGATCTGCTCGTTGGACTTGGCCACGGCCGACAGGGCCAGCCCGAGCATCGCCGACGCGACGCACGTCAGCGCGACGTCGGCGAACAACTCAAGGCCCGGCTTGCCCAGCGCCACGGCGCCCTGCGTCGGGGCGCCCTTGCCGAGCACCGCGATGACGCTGACGATCGCCGACTGGACGATCGCGAAGACGGTGTACACGCAGACCTTGGCCAACAGGTACGCCGACGTGGACAGCCCGACCGCCTGTTCGCGCAGGAAGATGGCGCGTTCACCGATGAGGTCGCGGATGGTCAGGGCGGTCCCCATGAACACCGCGCCGACGTTGAGCAGGACCAGGATCTGGCCGGGCTCGTTGGGGGCGGCGCCCATCGGGTTCGGGATGCCGAACCCGACGTCGCCGGGCACCGACATGGACAACGACCCCATGATGAACGGCAGCAGCGCGAGGAAGACGAAATACCCGCGGTCGGAGACGATCAGCCGCATCTGGCGCCGGGCGATGGTGGAGAACTGCCGGACCAGGCTGGTGTGCGCGGGATCGCCCAGTTCGGCCGGTTTCTCCGCGGGCGGTGGGGCCGGTGGCGGGCCCGTGCGGGCCAGATAGCGGGCGCGGGAGCCGTCGGGGTCGCTGGCGACGGTGCTGAAGATGTCGGCCCAGTTGGTGGTGCCCATGGCGGGACCGATCTGGCTGGGCGGCCCGCAGAACGCCGTCTTGCCGCCGGGGGCCAGCAGCAGCACCTGATCGCAGACGTCCAAGTAGGTCAGGGAGTGGGTGACCACCAGCACGACGCGCCCGGCGTCGGCCAGCTGCCGCAGCATGGTCATCACCTGCCGGTCCAGCGCCGGGTCCAGGCCGGAGGTCGGCTCGTCGAGGATCAGCAGCGAGGGCCCGGTGAGCAACTCCAGCGCCACCGACGCGCGCTTGCGCTGTCCTCCGGACAGCCTGTCTACCCGGGTGTGCAGGTGCTGGGTCATCTCGAGTTCTTCGAGCACGCGGGCCACCACCTGGGCACGGTCGTCCTTGGTGGTGTCCGGCGGCAGCCGCAGTTCGGCGGCGTACATCAGCGCCTGCTGCACGGTCAGCTGCCCGTGCACCACGTCGTCCTGGGGCACCATCCCGATCCTGCTGCGCAACGAGGCGTACTCCGCGTGGATGTTGTGGCCCTCGAACGACACGGTTCCGGTCGTCGGGTGCGTGTATCCAGCGACCAAGCGGGCGAAGGTGGACTTGCCGGCGCCGGAGGGTCCGATGATCGCCGTCAGCGTGCCGGGAAGGGCGGTCAGCGAGATGTTGTCGAGCAGCGTCTTGTTGTTCTCGATCGTCCAGGTCACGCCGCGCACGTCGAGGCCGCCGCCGCGCGTCGCGGTGGCGGCCTGGTCGCGGCGGGCCAGGTTGCCGCCGTGAAAGACCAGGTCGATGTTGCCGATCGTGACCACGTCGCCGTCGTGCAGCACGGCCGAATCGACCCGGACGCCGTTGACGAAGGTGCCGTTGATGCTGCGGTTGTCCTGGATCTCGGTGCCGGAAGGCGTCGGGATCAGGGTGGCGTGGTGGCGCGAGGCCAGGACCTCGGGGATGACGATGTCGTTGTCGTTCGCGCGTCCGATCTTGATCGCGCCCGGCACGTCCGGCCCGGCCCTGCCCGGCCGCAGGATTTTCATCATCGACGTCGCGAGGATCGACGAGTCGCCGCCGATGCGGCCCGTTGCGGGCGCCGCCGGCTGCGCCGTGGTCGGCGGCGCCGCGTGCGCCGACGGTGACCGGTAGATCTGCGGCGCGGGCTGGGATCCGCTGGGCGGCGCGCTCGGGAGGCCGCCGGTCGGGTATCGCGGCTGCGCGGCGGTGGGCGGATGAACGGGGTGGCGGAACGAGGCCGATGCCGGCTGCTGGCTCTGCGCAGCACGCGCCAGCGGTTCGCTGGGGTTGCCGACGATCGGTATCGACGTGGTCAGGGGCGGCCGCCCGGCCGAACCCTGATGACGGCCGACCTCGAAGGTCAGCGCCGGGCCGTCCGGGTTGCCGACGTTGACCCGCAGGCCGTCCTGGATGTCGACGACCGGGACGCGGCTGTTGTGCACATAAAGGCCGTTGAGGCTGCCGTTGTCGATGGCGATCCAGCGGCCCTGCTCGTATCGCACGATCAGGTGGTTGCGGGAGATCAGGGGGTGGGCGACGCGGACGTCCGCGCGCAGGTCACGCCCGATCACGACGTCGTTACCCGGCGCGAAGGTGCGCTCGGCTCCCTCGTACCGCACGGTCAGCGCGGGCGGTGCTGGTGGGCTCATCGAGACCAACTGTAATGGCAGCGGCGGGGCTTATCCGCCGGGTTCACCGGCGGGCACCGTTTCGCACCCGCTCCCGGCGAGCGCGACCCTGCGGACCCACCGCAGCGAGAGATCGCAGACGACGGACGAACCGGCTTGCGGCGCAATTACTTTCGTAGCCTTCAACCCGCTACCGCGGCGTTGCGCAGGCTGCGCACGCTGGGAATCTTGGTGCGGGCGGCGGTGACGTCCTTGACGAAATCGCCGATGTACTTGAGGGCCCGCCGGCCCTCGGGCAAGACGTCGGCCGCTATCGGGAAGTCGTGAATCTGTCCATCCCACAGGTGCAGATCGCAGTGGATTCCGCTGGCTTCCAGGCGTTTCGCCATCAATTCGGCGTCGGCGAGCAACAACTCGTCCGAGCTGGCGTGAATGGTGACCGGCGGCATCGAGGACAGGTCGGCGTCCACCGGCGACGCGACGGTGTTGTCACCCCGGCCTTCCAAAACCTGTGCCTTGCTGAGGTATTGAGCGAACATCGAGAACGCCCGGCGGGTGAACATCGAGCACTTGCGCGCGTTACGGTGCTTGAGCTTGCGCACCGGGTCCGCGTCGGTGAACGGCGAGATGGTCGCCACGCCGGCCGGCTCCATGATGTCGTCACTGATCGCCAGCAGGGTGGTCATGAACGCCAGGTAGCCGCCGGCCGAGTCGCCGGCCACCACGATCTGGTCGCCGTCGAAGCCGCGATCCTGCAGCCAGCGCAGGCCGCTGATCCCGTCGTCGATGGCATCGGTGATCTGGTGGGTGGGCAGCTTCCGGTAGGCGACGGTCAACACGGCGGCATCGGCCGCCTTCGACAGGCGGGCCACCATCGAGCGATGCGTGTTGAGGCCGCAGGTGAGGAAGGCGCCCCCGTGCAAATACAGGATCGCCCGCTCCCCCGATACGCCGGGCGCGCGAACCCATTCGGCGGCGCAGTTGTCCAGCCGAACCGAGTCGATCTTTGCGCCGGACCCGATGCGCGGGACCAGCCCCGCGACGCCGTCGACGTACTCGAACGGCCAGCGCAGGTTGGGCGTCATGGCCCACGCGCGAACGGTGTTCTTGATGATCAGGCGGCTGGCGAGCCCTACTGCGACCGACTGCGGGCTGTGGCGGTGATGCACGCGCCGCGTGATCGCCACGCTCGGCAGTATGTGGGCCGGCTCGGTTGTACTCACCATTGGGTTTCAACCTCCTAAGTGGAGGGCGGGTACCCGCCGCCGCGCCAGATTAATTGCAGAAGAACAGACGACAATTGTCGGGTACGTCACGTTTGCTGTGCCAGGAGATGGGTACCACTGCGCTAACTCTTGCGCGGTTCTCGCGCGGGCTCGATCCGGCCGGACCGGCTGTTGCCCGGCCCATCGCATGGCCGAAGATATGACCGATGACACACGCGAAGCTCCCCGAGCCGTTGCTGGCCGACCGGGTCGCGGTCGTTACGGGCGGCGCGGGAGGTATCGGCGCGGCGACCTCGCGACTGTTCGCCGCAAACGGTGCGCAGGTGATCATCGCCGACATCGACGCCGACCTGGCCGGCGCGACGGCCGCCTCGATCAGCGAATCCGGCGGCTCGGCCCTGGCGGTCGGCACCGACGTTCGTGATCCCGATCAGGTAACTCGCTTGGCCCGGGCGGTCCACGATCGGTTCGGCCGGGTCGATGTGCTGGTCAACAACGTGGGGCACTGGCTGCGGCACCCCGGCAGCTTCGCCGGCACCGACCCGCAGCTGTGGGATGACCTCTACCGAATCAACCTGCACCACGTGTTCCTGGTCAGCCGTGCGTTCCTGCCGGCCATGGTTGAGCGGCACACGGGTGCGATCGTGAACGTCTCGTCGGTCGAGGGGCTGCGTGGCTATCCCGAGGATCCGGTTTATGCCGCTTTCAAGGCCGCCGTCATCGCATTCACCCGCAGCCTGGCCGTCCAGGTCGGCAACGACGGGGTGCGGGTCAACGCGATCGCCCCCGACGTCACCGAGTCCCTACAAGTGCCGTATTCGCAATGGCTTACGGCCGAGGAGCAGGCGCAGTGGCCACAGTGGGTGCCGGTCGGGCGGATGGGCCAGCCCGAGGATCAGGCCCGGGCGATCCTGTTCCTGGCCTCGGACCTCTCGGCGTTCGTCACCGGCCACACCATCCCCACCGACGGCGGCACCGGCGCGGCCGGCGGATGGTTCCGCTCGGCGCGCCGCCCCGGCCGCCAGTGGACCAATCGGCCCATCGCGCCATGATCAGGCCCGTGATCAGGCATAGCCCAGCGCGGCGTTCTCCGCGCGGATGCGCACGCGCAGCACCGCGGCGTTGGCCGCGCTGAACACGATCGCGGTCAGCCACACCGAATGCACCAGCGGCAGCGCGGCCACCTCGGCGGCGACCGCGGCGTAGTTGGGGTGACGCATCCAGCGGTACGGCCCGACGGAAACCAACGGCGCATCACCGATGACGATCAGCCTCGGATTCCAGCGCTTGCCGAGCACGCTGACGCAGCGCCAGCGGACGGCCGTGCTGAACGCGACGACGGCCAGCATCGGCCAACCCAGCCACCAGATGAACGGCCGGCTCAGGCTCCAGGTTTCGACGACGCACGAAATCAGCAGCAGGGCATGCATGCTGACCATCGCCGGGTAGTGGTCGCGCCCGAACTCTTTGCCGCCGTGCGACATTGACCACCTGGCGTTTCGCCCGGCGATCATCAACTCGACGAGACGTTCGGCGCCGATGGCCAGAATGAAAAGGTAGTAGTACATCGCGTTGCCCCCCGTCACCACTGCAGCAGCAGCAGCTCGAAGCAGAAGCCTGGGCCCATCGCCAGCATCACGCCGAAGGCGCCGTCGCGCGGCGGCGGGGCAACCGTGCGGCGCAGCACGTCCAGCACGGAGACCGACGATACGTTCCCGTTCTCCCGCATGGAGTTTCGACTGTGAGCCAGCGCGTCGGCCGGCAGGCCGAGCGCGTTCTCGATCGATTCGAGGACCTTTGGACCCCCGGGATGACAGACCCACGCCGAGATGTCGGCGACCGTCAGCCCGTGGCCGGCCAGGAACGCGTCGACCTCGTCGCGCAGGTAGTCGTCGGCCATTTTCGGGACCTCGCGCGACATCACCAGCTGAAACCCGCTCGAACCGACGTTCCAGCCCATCACGTCAACGGAATCCGGGATGACCCGGCTGCGGGTCGCCAGGATGTGCGGACCGGTAGCGCTGTCCGCCAACGGAATTCGGTCTCCCCCAGCCACGACGACCGCGGCGGCGCCGTCGCCGAACAGCGAGACACCGATGAGGGCGGGAATCGAGGTGTCGTCGCGCTGCAAAGTGAGCGAGCACAATTCGACCGACAGCAGCACCGCCACGTGGCCGGGGTAACCATGCAAGTAGTCGTGCACCCGCGCCATGCCGGCGGCGCCGGCTACGCAGCCGAGCCCGAACAGCGGGACGCGCTTGACGTCGGGCCGCAGCCCGATTCGCGTCATCAGTCGTGCGTCGATGGTGGGCACGGCTATTCCGGTGCTGGAGACCACCACGATGCAGTCGACCTCGTGAGCGGCCACGCCGGCGTCCTCGAGCGCCGAATTGACCGCCCGCTCACCGAGATTGACGGCGACTTCGAGGTAGGCGTCGTTGGCCTCGGTGAATCCGCTCAGGCGCGGATACTGCGCCAGCGGCAGCGCGAGGCTGCGCTGGTCGACGCCGGCGGTCTGGGCGAAGCGCACGAATGCCGGATCGGTGAACTCGGTGAGTTCGCGCGCCACCTCGTCCTGGTTGTAGCGGTGCGGCGTGAAAGCCACCGCGGTACCGGCGATCCGGGGAGCGCCGCACCCTCGGCCCGCGTCCCGATGCGGGGAAGTGAAATACGTTGTTGTAGTCATGCCTATGCGGACGACGCCCACCCCGCATATGGTTCACCGGATCGGTGCCGGGGTGCGGTGAACCACAGCGCGACATCGCCCGTAACCAGGAGACGATCAGGTTGGCGCGGGCCGGAATCGCGCTTGATCGTCGATGATCGTGACCGGGATGCCGTTGAGCACCCCGTTGCCGGAGGGCTCGTCGATGAACGTCGGCGGGGAGAGCACATTGGTGTTCGCGCCGGGTGAGTTGTTGGCCACCGACATCCGGGTGCCCGGCTTGCCGTGCCCCCAGCCATGCGGCATCGAGACGACACCGGGCTTGATGGAGTCCGTGACCTCGACGGGCACCGTGATCTCACCGGCCGCCGATTTCACCGTCACGATGTCGCTGTCGGCGATGCCGCACCGGGCCGCGTCGTCGGGATGGATCAGCAACGTGCACCGGTCCTTTCCCTTCATCAGCGCCGGCACGTTGTGTAGCCAGGTGTTGTTCGATCGCAGGTGGCGGCGACTCACCAGGACGAGCGGTTCGGCGGGCCGCTGCATGCGGGCGGCCAGCCGCGGCAGGTCGTCGAGCAGGTATTGCGGGGCGAGACGGATCTTCTTGTCGGAGGTGGCGAGCAGGTCGGGCAGCTGCGGCACCATGGGTCCGAAGTCGATTCCGTTTGGGTTGGCCTTGAGCATGTCCAGCGTGAGTCCGCCCGGATTCTTGCCGTACTGGTCGCCGAACGGCCCCGTTCGCAGGGTGAGGTCCAGCATTCGCTCGGGTCCCCCGTGCTCGTAGAGCTTGCGGATCTGCGCTCCGTCGAGCCCGCGGGTGAAGGCCAGGTAGTCGAAGAAGCCGTCGTCGATCGCAGCGACGTCCACGTCCTCGGCCGGGGTGCCGGTACACAGGCCGGTCAGCCGGATCAAGATCTCCCACTCGTGCGGGCGATCACCCGGATCGAACACCGGGGCCGAATAATTCGCGATGCTGTGGATGGCGAAGAGCAGGATCAGATCGTCGTGGTGCGGCTGCTCGAGCGGGGACAGCCCGGGCAGGAGCACGTCGGCGTGCCGCGTCGTCTCGTTCAGCCAAAGATCAACGGAGATCATCGCTTCCAGCATCGGCAGCACTTCGTCGAGCTTGTCGCCGGCGGGGGTGGACAACACCGGATTGCCCGCCACCGTGATCAGCGCCTTGAGTTGCCCATCGCCCGGTGTGGCGATCTCCTCGGCCATGCACGACACCGGTGCCTGACCGAGCACCTCCTTGGCGCCGCGCACCCGGGTGTGCCAGCGACCGAATTCCGGTGCGCCGTCTTCCAATCCGGGCAGCGGTGCGGTGGTGATGGACCAGGCCGCCGGAGCGGGGAACATCGCCCCGCCCGGGGTGTCGAAATGGCCGGTGAGGATGTTGATGACGTCGACCAGCCAGCTGGCGAGGCTGCCGAACTCCTGGTTGCACAGGCCGATTCGGCCGTAGACCACCGATCTCTCCGTACCCGCGAGCTCGCGGGCCAGCCGGCGGATGCGGTCCTCACCGATGCCCGTGACGGCACTGACCCGCTCCGGCGGCCACTCCGCCGCGGCCGCCCGCATGGTGTCGACACCGTCGACATGGGGACCGGGATTGATCAGC
>NZ_LZKY01000256.1:0-2296 GCF_001673055.1 Mycobacterium sp. 1245801.1 | reverse complement strand
CGTTTTCGGTGTGGCGCGGCACACCGGCCCCGGTACGCGGCGCGCTGGTGGCCCGCCTCGGCGAGCTGCTGACCGCGCACCGCGGCGAGCTGGCCACCCTGGTGACCCTCGAGGTCGGCAAGATCGCCTCCGAGGCCGCCGGCGAGGTGCAGGAGATGATCGACATCTGCCAGTTCGCGGTCGGCCTGTCGCGCCAGCTCTACGGCCGCACCATCGCCTCGGAACGCCCCGGCCACCGGCTGCTGGAGACCTGGCACCCGCTCGGTGTCGTCGGCGTGATCACCGCGTTCAACTTCCCGGTCGCGGTGTGGGCCTGGAACGCCGCGCTGGCCCTGGTGTGCGGGGACCCGGTGGTGTGGAAGCCCTCGGAGCTGACGCCGTTGACGGCGCTGGCCACCCAGTCGTTGATCGCCCGGGCCGCGGCCGACGTCGGCGCCCCGCCTGCGGTGAGCTCGCTGATGCTGGGCGACCGCGACCTCGGCGAGCTGCTGGTGGACGACCCGCGCGTCGCGCTGGTGTCGGCGACCGGTTCGGTCCGGATGGGGCGGGCCGTCGGTCCCCGCGTCGCCGCGCGGTTCGGCCGGGTGCTGCTGGAGTTGGGCGGCAACAACGCCGCCATCGTGACGCCGTCGGCCGACCTGGACCTTGCGGTGCGCGCGGTGGTGTTCGCGGCCGCCGGCACCGCGGGGCAGCGCTGCACCACCCTGCGCCGGCTGATCGTCCACCGCTCGGTGGCCGACGAGGTGGTCGCGCGCGTCGCGTCCGCCTTCGGGCAGCTGCGCATCGGTGACCCGTCGGCGCCGGACACGCTGGTCGGACCGCTGATTCACGAGACCGCCTACCGCGACATGGTGGGGGCGCTGGAACAGGCGCGCGCCGACGGCGGCGAGGTGATCGGCGGCGAGCGCACCCATCCCGAGGCCCCCGAACACCCGAGTTCCTACTACGTCGCGCCGGCGCTGGTGCGGATGCCCGCGCAGACCGCCATCGTGGCCACCGAAACGTTCGCGCCCATCCTCTACGTGCTGACCTACGACGAGCTCGACGACGCGATCGCCGTCAACAATGCGGTGCCGCAGGGCCTTTCGTCGGCCATTTTCACCACCGACCTACGCGAGGCCGAGCGCTTCCTGGCCGAATCCGACTGCGGAATCGCCAATGTCAACATCGGCACGTCCGGCGCGGAGATCGGCGGCGCGTTCGGCGGAGAGAAGGAAACCGGCGGCGGACGTGAATCCGGCACCGATTCGTGGCAGGCCTACATGCGCCAAAGTACCAATACCGTCAATTATTCCGGCGAGTTACCGCTGGCCCAGGGCGTGAAGTTCGGATGAATCCAAAGTGGCCGGGGTCTCATGTCGTATGAGTACTATCTGACACATGCCGACTGCCCGCAGGCGCTTATCCCCCGAGGATCGACGCGCTGAGCTGCTCGCTTTAGGGGCAGAGGTCTTTGGGAAGCGGCCCTACGACGAGGTCCGCATCGACGAAATCGCGGAACGCGCCGGGGTCTCGCGGGCCCTGATGTATCACTACTTCCCCGACAAACGGGCATTCTTCGCGGCGGTGGTCAAGGACGAGGCCGACCGCCTGTACGAGAACACCAACATGGACGACGCCACCGGCCTGACCATGTACGAAGAGGTCCGCACCGGCGTCATGGCCTACATGGCCTACCACGAGCAGAACCCCGAGGCGGCGTGGGCCGCCTACGTCGGCCTGGGCCGGTCCGACCCGGTTCTGCTGGGCGTCGACGATGAAGCCAAGAACCGTCAGCTCGAGCACATCATGAGCCGGATCAGCGACCTGGTGGCCAAGACCCCCGCGGGGAAGCTGGAACCCGACGTCGAGCGGGACCTGCGGGTGATCTGCCACGGCTGGCTGGCGTTCACCTTCGAGTTGTGCCGGCAGCGCATCATCGACCCCACCACGAATGCCGATCGACTCGCCGATGCGTGCGCGCACTCGCTGTTCGACGCCATCGCCCGGGTCCCCGAGATCCCCGAGGAACTGTCCCACGCGATGGCGACCGCTCGGATCGAGCCGCGCTAGCCGACGCCTTGTCGGTGCCCGTTGGCACCATGGACGGGTGAGCACTCGCGCCGACTCCGGGCCGCCCGGCCGCCCCGACCCGTTGGGCCGGTTCAGCGCCATCACCCGCGAGTGGTTCACCAGCACCTTCGACGCACCCACCACCGCGCAGGCCGACGCGTGGAACGCGATCGCCGACGGCCACAACACACTGGTGATCGCCCCGACCGGATCGGGTAAGACGCTGGCGGCGTTCCTGTGGGCG
>NZ_LZKY01000255.1:0-13831 GCF_001673055.1 Mycobacterium sp. 1245801.1 | reverse complement strand
AGCTGGCCCGCCAAAATGTCGAGAATGTCGCGGTATTCGGTGAGGATCTCCCACGCCTCGGTGTGGGCGGCCTCGATCAACTTGCGGATCTCGTCGTCGATATCGCGGGCGACCTCGTGTGAATAGTCCGCCTGAGTTCCCATGGTGCGGCCCAGGAACGGGTCGCCGTGCTCCGAACCGTATTTGACCGCACCCAGTTTGGAGCTCATCCCGAATTCGGTGACCATCGCGCGGGCGATCTTGGTCGCCTGCTCGATGTCGGACACCGCGCCGGTCGTCGGCTCGCGGAAGACCAGCTCCTCGGCGGCGCGTCCGCCCATCGCGAACACCAGCTGAGCGATCATCTCCGAGCGGGTCCGCAGGCCCTTGTCTTCCTCCGGTACCGCCACCGCGTGACCGCCGGTGCGCCCACGAGCCAGGATGGTCACCTTGTAGATCGGCTCGATGTCGGGCATCGCCCAGGCGGCCAGCGTGTGCCCGCCCTCGTGGTAGGCGGTGATCTTCTTTTCCTGCTCGCTGATGATGCGGCCCTTGCGGCGCGGCCCACCGATCACCCGGTCGACCGCCTCCTCCAGCGCGGCGCTGGTGATGACGGTGCCGTTCTCGCGGGCGGTGAGGAGCGCGGCCTCGTTGATGACGTTGGCCAGGTCGGCGCCGGTCATGCCGACAGTGCGCTTGGCCAGCCCGGCGAGGTCGGCGTCCGGGCCGATCGGCTTGCCCTTGGAGTGCACTTCCAGCACCGCTTTGCGGCCCGCCAGGTCCGGGTTGGAGACCGGGATCTGCCGGTCGAAGCGGCCGGGACGCAGCAATGCGGGGTCCAGGATGTCGGGCCGGTTGGTGGCCGCGATCAGGATGACGCCCGCGCGCGGGTCGAACCCGTCCATCTCGACCAGCAACTGGTTCAGCGTCTGCTCGCGCTCGTCGTGGCCGCCGCCCAGGCCCGCGCCGCGCTGGCGGCCCACCGCGTCGATCTCGTCGACGAAGATGATGCACGGATTGTTCTGCTTGGCCTGCTCGAACAGGTCACGCACGCGGGACGCGCCGACGCCGACGAACATTTCGACGAAGTCGGAGCCCGAGATCGTGAAGAACGGAACCCCGGCCTCCCCGGCCACCGCGCGGGCCAGCAGCGTCTTACCGGTTCCCGGCGGACCATAAAGCAGCACGCCCTTGGGGATCTTGGCGCCCAGCGCCTGGTAGCGGCCGGGGTTCTGCAGGAAGTCCTTGATCTCGTAGAGCTCCTCGACCGCCTCGTCGACGCCGGCGACGTCGGCGAAGGTGGTCTTGGGCATGTCCTTGGAGAGCTGTTTGGCGCGCGACTTGCCGAATCCGAAGCCCATCCGGGCGCCGCCCTGCATGCGGGAGAACATCACGAACAGCCCGACCAGCAGCAGCAGCGGCAGCACGTAGACCAGCAACTCGCCCAGGATGCTGCCCTGGTTGACGACGGTGCTGACCTTGGCGTTCTTGGCGCTCAGCGCGTTGAACAGGTCCACCGCGTAGCCGCTCGGGAACTTGGTGATGACCTTGTCCGAATTGTCGGTGTCGCCATTGCCCTTCTTCAGGGTCAATCGCAGTTGCTGTTCGCGGTCGTCGATCTGCGCGCTCTTGACGTTGTCGCCGTTGATCTGGGACATCGCCACGGAGGTGTCGACGGGCTTATAGCCGCGGGTGTCGTCGCTGAAGTAGAAGAACGACCAACCGAGCAGCACCACGACAGCGATTGCCGTGATGGTGCGAATCACGTTTTTCCGGTTCATCAATCATCGGCCTTGCCGGCCAGGTCCTTCCCCGATATACACGCAGCTGGAAAAGTCCAGGCTACCGCTAGCGGAGATCGCCAGCTCCGGCAGAGCCGGGGCGCCGCGGGTCTCCGCCGTCGTGCCTAGCGGAGATCGCCAGCTCCGGCAGAGCCGGGGCGCCGCGGGTCTTCGCCATCGTGCCTAGCGGAGATCGCCAGCTCCGGCAGAGCCGGGGCGCCGGGGGTCTCCGCCGTCCTGCTCAGTTAACGACCGGCAGTTCCCCACTACTCGTAGTAGCGGGCCTCGACGACGTTGCCGTCCGGATCGGCGAAGTAGTACCCCTGCGGCGCCCAGCCCCGGGCGCCGAAGCTCTGGTTCAGCCGCGCGCCGGTATCCACGCCCGCGGCCTGCAGTCGCCGGTCCAGCGCGTCGTATTCGGCCTTCGACAGCGCCAGGCAGACATGGTTGACCGGGTGCCCGGCGCTGCCCTCGATGCGGGTCAGAGCCTCGGTGGCCGAGACGCTTTCGGCCGGCATCAAGTCGATGATCGAGTCCGCGCAGATCCGCACGCTCGGAAACGGCGCCTCGCCGGCCTCGAATTCGTCGAACCGGACGGGCTCGAGCCCGACCACGCGGGTGTAGAAGTCCATCGAGATCGGCGGGCTTTTCGTCCAGAGCACCACATGGTCGAGTCGCATCGAGTCGAGTATTCCCGGCTTTCGGCCCGTCGGGCCGCGATTCGGCTAAGCCGAACCGGTTCGGGGCCTTCTCAGCCAGCAACCATTGTGCTTTGGTGGGACGGTGCCCCCAACCGAACGGTTAGTAGATACCAATGGTGTGCGGCTACGGGTAATCGAAGCGGGCGAACGTGGCGCACCGGTGGTGCTCCTGGCGCACGGCTTCCCCGAACTGGCCTACTCCTGGCGCCACCAGATATCCGTCCTCGCCGATGCCGGCTATCACGTGCTGGCGCCCGATCAGCGCGGCTACGGCGGTTCGGATCGTCCGGACGGCGTCGACGCCTACGACATCCATCACTTGACGGCCGATCTGGTCGGCCTGCTCGACGACGTCGGCGCGCAGCGCGCCGTGTGGGTCGGGCACGACTGGGGCGCCGCCGTGGTGTGGAACGCCCCGCTGCTGCATCCGGATCGGGTGGCGGCCGTCGCCGCGCTGAGCGTGCCGGTGACGCCGCGCCCGCACGTGGCGCCGACGAAGGCGTGGCGCAAGATGTTCGGCGAGAACTTCTTCTACATCCTGTACTTCCAGGAGCCCGGTATCGCCGACGCCGAATTGAACGCCGATCCCGCCCGGGTGATCCGTCGCATGATCGGCAGCCTGCGGACCGACGGCAAGGATGCGCTGGTGCGGATGGCCACCCCCGGTCCGGAAGGCTTCATCGACCGCCTTCCCGAGCCGGACGGACTGCCGGACTGGATAACCCAGGACGAACTGGACCACTACATCGCCGAGTTCTCCCGCACCGGCTTCACGGGCGGGCTGAACTGGTACCGCAATTTCGACCGCAACTGGGAGACCACCCCCGAACTCGACGGGGTGAAGATCCCGGTCCCCTGCTTGTTCATCGGCGGGACGGCCGATCCCGTTCTGTCCTTCACCAGCACCGACCGCGCGGCCGACGCGATCTCCGGTCCGTACCGAGAGGTGATGATCGATGGCGCCGGGCATTGGCTGCAGCAGGAGCGCCCCGACGAGGTGAATGCGGCCTTGCTGGAATTCCTCAACGGATTGGAGCTGCAATGAGCGCGCCCCTGCGTTTTGGAGTATTTATCACGCCGTTTCACCCCGTCGGCCAATCTCCCACGGTGGCACTGGAATACGACATGGAACGGGTCGTCGCGCTGGACCGCCTCGGCTTCGACGAGGCCTGGTTCGGCGAGCATCATTCCGGCGGCTACGAACTGATCGCCTGCCCGGAGGTGTTCATCGCCGCGGCTGCCGAGCGGACCAAACACATCCGGCTGGGCACCGGCGTGGTGTCGCTGCCCTACCACCATCCGCTCATGGTGGCCGATCGCTGGGTGCTGCTGGACCACCTGACCCGCGGCCGGGTGATGTTCGGGACCGGGCCGGGCGCCCTGCCCTCGGACGCCTACATGATGGGCATCGACCCGATCGAGCAGCGCCGGATGATGCAGGAGTCGCTCGAGGCGATCCTGGCGCTGTTCCGCGCGGCACCCACCGAACGCATCGACCGGCACTCGGACTGGTTCACCCTGCGCGACGCGCAATTGCACATCCGGCCCTACACCTGGCCCTACCCCGAAATATCCACGGCCGCAATGATTTCGCCGTCGGGACCGCGGCTGGCCGGTGCGCTCGGCACTTCGCTGCTGTCGCTGTCGATGTCGGTGCCCGGCGGCTACGCGGCGCTGGAGACCACCTGGGACGTGGTGCGCGAACAGGCCGCGAAGGCCGGCCGGGACGAACCGGACCGCGCCGACTGGCGCGTCCTGAGCATCATGCACGTCGCGGACAGCCGCGAGCAGGCCATCGACGACTGCACCTACGGGTTACAGGATTTCGCGAACTACTTCGGCGCCGCAGGATTCGTGCCGCTGGCCAACAGCGTAGAAGGCACCCAGACGCCGCACGAGTTCGTCGCCGACTACGCGGCCAAGGGCAACTGCTGCATCGGCACCCCGGAGGACGCCATCGCTCACATCGAGGACCTGCTCGACCGCTCCGGCGGCTTCGGCACGCTGCTGATGCTCGGCCACGACTGGGCATCGCCGCAGGCGACGTACCATAGCTATGACCTGATGGCGCGCAAGGTGATTCCGCATTTCAAACGACAGCTCGAGGCGTCGCGGTCGTCGCACGACTGGGCGAAGGCCAAGCGTGACCAGTTGATCGGCCGGGCGGGCGAGGCCGTGGTCAAGGCCATCACCGAACACGTCGACGAGCAGAAAGACGCGGTGCACTGATGCGCGCGGCAGTGTTGCGGGACGGCCGCATGGTCTATCGGGACGACGTGCCCGACCCGATACCGGAGACCGGTCAGGTACTGGTCGGCGTGCGGGCCTGCGGAATCTGCGGCTCCGACCTGCATTTCGCCGCCCACGGCGCCCAGGTGCTGGAAATGAGCGACCGGGTGGCCGGCGGCACGGGCGGCATGCACGTGGACCTGAGCCACGACATCTTCATGGGTCACGAGTTCAGCGCCGAAATACTCGAAGCCGGGCCCGACACCGAGACCCATCCGCCGGGCACCATGGTGACGTCATTGCCGGTGCTGTTGTCCGCCAAGGGCGTCGAACCGATCGTCTACAGCAACAGCACCATCGGCGGCTACGCCGAACGGATGCTGCTCTCGGCGCCGCTGCTGCTGCCGATCCCCAACGGGCTGGACCTCAAGCACGCCGCGCTCACCGAGCCGATGGCGGTGGGGCTGCACGCGGTCAACAAGTCCAACATCGCGCCCGCTGAGACGGCCCTGGTGCTCGGCTGCGGCCCGATCGGGATCGCCATTATCGCCGCGCTTCGGGCCAAAGGTGTCGAAACCATTGTGGCGTCGGACTTTTCGCCCAAGCGGCGCGAGCTGGCCACCGCGATGGGCGCTCACCAGACGCTGGATCCGGCGCAGGGTTCACCCTTCGACACCGTCAAGCCCGCGGTGGTGTTCGAGGCGGTCGGTGTGCCCGGCATCATCGACGACGTGCTGCTGCGGGCGCGGCCCGGTACCCGCCTGGTGGTGGCCGGCGTGTGCATGCAACCCGACACCGTGCACCCGTTCTTCGCGATCGCCAAAGAGATCAACGTGCAATTCGTGCTCGCCTACACCCCCGACGAGTTCGCCGATTCGCTGCGCGCCCTGGCCGAGGGCGACATCGACGTCAGCCCGCTGATCACCGGCGAGGTCGGCCTCGACGGGGTGGGCGCGGCGTTCGACGACCTGGCCGACCCCGAGCGGCACTGCAAGATCCTCGTCACGCCCTAAGGCTTGTCGGGGGCCGGGCTATAATCGAACGTATGTTCGAGTTACCGACGGACCCCGCCGCGTTGGTGGAGGTGATCGAGTCCACCCATCGGGAGGAATCGATGCTGGTGGCCCGTCGCCTGGCGGCGGTGGCGGCGTTGCTTCGCCACCGGGTCTCCACCGCCGCGCGGCCGGACCGGGAGTACGCGGAGATCGACGGCTTCGAGCAGACCGCCGCCGAGGTCGCAGCCGCGATGAACCTCTCGCCCGCGGGAGCCAGCTACCTGGTGTCATATGCGGAGGCGCTCGACATCAGGCTGCCCAGGGTCGCGGCCCTGCTGGCCGAAGGCCGAACGGATTGGCGCACAGTGCGATTGATCATCACCCGCACCGACCTGGTCACCGACGGGGAAGCGCTGGCCAAGCTCGACCTATCACTGGCCGGCCGCATCGGCAACTGGCATGGCTGGTCGCGGCAGCGGATCGTCAACGCGGTAGACGCCGCCGTGCGCGCCTGCGATCCCGACGCGGCCCGTGAGCGCCGCCTGGCCGCCGAAAACGACCGCCACGTCGCAATCCGTGCCAAAGGGGACGGGATGGCCGAGATCTACGGCTCGGTCGCCGCGACCGCGGCGGCCGCCTTCGACCGCCGGCTCGCACAGCTCGCCAAGCAGGTGTGTGCGGCCGACCCCCGGACATTCGATCAGCGCCGGGCCGACGCGCTGGCGGCATTGAGCGAGGGCCGCGGATTGGCCTGCGCCTGCGGGCAACCGGAGTGTCCGGCCCGTGCGGGCGCTCACGATGCTGATG
Source organism: Mycobacterium sp. 1245801.1 (assembly GCF_001673055.1). NCBI lineage: Bacteria > Bacillati > Actinomycetota > Actinomycetes > Mycobacteriales > Mycobacteriaceae > Mycobacterium > Mycobacterium sp. 1245801.1. Next base: position 7,339 of record NZ_LZKY01000255.1, on the reverse strand, counting down.
CCGATCGGACCGGGGCGCGGGTGGTCATCAACGTAGTGGCCAGCGAAGAGACCGTGAACGCCGACGGCGCCTTGCCCGGCTATCTGGAGGGCTACGGCGTCATCGACGCCGAGCAGGTACGCCAATTGGCCGCCGCCGCATCGATGCTCATCGCCAATCCGCTGACCAGTCCGGTCGAGGCACTGCGTTATCAACCGTCCGCCGCATTGGAGCGGGCCGTCCGGTGCCGCGACCTCACCTGCCGGTTCCCGGGATGCAGCCGGCCGGCAATGGCGTGCGACCTCGACCACACCGTCCCCTTCAACCACCAAGATCCGACCGCGGGCGGCCGGACCACCGCGGAAAATCTGAAATGCCTGTGCCGCCAACATCATCGACTCAAAACCTTCGGCGGCTGGCATGACGAGCAACTTGCCGACGGCACCGTGGTGTGGACGTCGCCGAGCGGCCGAATTTACCGGACCTCGCCCACCGGGGCCGACCTGTTCCCACAGCCGCGTGGTCCGGCATGCGCCGCGCCCGCGCCCAGGAGGCGCAGCCTGTCACAGCAGCGAAGCGCGCGAATTGCATACGCTCGCAAGCACAACCGCGAGACCCGGCCGATCAATGAAGCTCGATCGCGGCTAGCACGGGCCCGTGCAGACGAAATCGCGTCGCGCAAGTTCCGAAACCACATGCGCGACATGCTGGTGCTGTTCAAGGGCACGCCTAGCACCAGCCCGTTCTGCACCTGGGTGAACGATCCCCGAGAACCGGAGGAACTGCCAAGCGATTGGGTGCCCGACGAGCCAACGCTGCAACCCGTACCGGACGACCCGCCCTTCTGATTCATCCCAAGCTTTTCGACTTCAGATCAGCCGCCCGCCGGGGGTTGTGCGATGACGGTGGGCTTGAAGCCGTATCGGGGCGCCACAAGGTGGGCCGCGGTGCCGCGCCCGGCCCCGCCGGTGGGAACCATCGGCACGCCACCCACCGCATTGGTGGCACGTTCAACGGCCCCCGCGGCGGTGGCGCCGTTGAGCGCCACGGCGACCGAGGGCGTCGACGGGGCCGCGCTCGCCCAGGCCGCCGGGACCGATAATCCACCGACCGACGCCGCCTTGCCGACTGCTCCGCCGATCGCGCCTATCGAGCCCAGCCCCGCGCCCGAAACGGCCGCGGGGACAGCCGCTTCCGCGGCTTTGGCGGCCCCCTCGGCCGCGGACTTCGCGGCCGGCATGAAGCCCTGCGCGAGGCTCTGGATGTCTTTGAACGAGGTGGTGAAAAGCCGCGTCGGCGAAATCAACCGGATGAACGCGTCGAACGGCGTGCTGGCATCCAACGTTTGCGATCCGGTCAGGCCCTCCAACAGATCACCCAACGGGCCGCTCACCACCAGGCCATCGCCTTCGGGGTTGAGGCTGATCCCGCCCAGGGAGAACGCGGGGTTGTTCGTTGCTTGGGCCACCGCCGCGGCCTGACCGGCGGTCCCGGTGGGATTGGTCGCTTGGGACACCGCCGCGGCCTGAGAGGCCGCGCCGGCCGGGTTGGTCGCGGGTTCGGCCGGCTCGAACGGCGGCAACGTCGACGCGGCGGCCGACGTTCCGGCGTATCCGTACATCGCGGCGGCGTCTTGCGCCCACATCTCACCGTATTGGGCCTCAGTGGCCGCAATGGCCGGGATGTTCTGGCCGAGGAAGTTCGTCGCCAGCAACTCCGTCAGCAACGCCCGGTTCGCCGCGATCACCGGCGGTGGCACCGTCGCGGCGAACGCCGCCTCGTAGGCGCCCGCCGCCGCTACCGCCTGAGCGGCAACGTGTTCGGCGCGATCGACCGTGTCGCGCAACCACGCCACCTGCGGAAGTACCGCCGTCAGCATGGACGCGGCGGCCGGCCCCTGCCAAGGTCCGTCCGTGAGGCCCGCGATCACCGCCGCGTAGGCGGAAGCCGCGGAGTGCAGCTCGGCGGCCAGGCCGTCCCAGGCCGCCGCGGCCGCCAGCAGCGGACCTGAGCCGGGTCCCGAGTACATCAACGCGGAGTTGATCTCGGGCGGCAACTGCGCAAAATCGAGCATCGCGAGCTCGCCTAACCGACCGCGGCGGTGTTGGCGATCTCCGTGGCGGCGTACGAACCGGCGCTGATGCCGAGCATCGTCGCCAGCTGCTCACGAATCACCGCGGCCTGCGCGCTGATTTCCTGGAACAGCTGGCCGTGCCGGGAGAACTGTTGCGCGGTCAATATCGATACCGCGTCGGCCGCGGCGGGAGCCACACTGGTCGTGGGAACCGCCACCGCCGAACTTCCCTCCCGCACGGCCGCATTGATCCGGTTCAGCTCGCGGGAAGCCGCATCCAGTATTTCCGGCTGCGCCATCAAAAAAGACATGACTTCTCAAAACCCTTTCACATCAATAGTTCTCGGGCACTCGTCCAGGTGCCGAGTCGGACGCCTGGCCACGTTAGGTCAGTCGTGTCTCGAGATGACAGCCCCAGAGGCGCTAATTCACGGCCGGGACGAAAACTGTTCACTTAGCTGATCTGGAATGCTGCGACTTTTGCAATCCATATGAAAGTCGTTGTGTGCACACATATTTGAGGCCATATATGAACTCATATGAGACCTCTGTGCCGCCCGCCCGGGTTTGCCCGCGGCGCACGAGACGGCTCTGCCCAGGCGTGGCCGAGCCTGGGTGCGGCACAACCAGGAGACCTACGCCCTGGATACGCACGAGCAGCTGCACGCAATATCGGGCTATGAGCAACACAACGTCAGCCTGGTCGGCCAGCACTAACCAAGCAGCACCTTGATGCGGGGACTAATCGACTCTCCGGTTCGGCTCACCTAGCATGCGGGCACACCAAACCCTTCCCGGCGCAGTGCGATTGACCGCCCTGGGCGTGGGCTTCCTGGTGGGGCCGGTCGCAACGCCCGCCCTGCTGTGGCTGACTTTGGTCCTGGACCTGCCGCTGGTGCTGATAATCGTCCTGCTCATCGTCATGGTGCTCATGTCAAACGGGCTGTCGCACCTCATCATTCGCGTATGCGGGCTGAACGAAACCGGTGGCTTCGGCCGAAACGCCGACAACGCCGCGGCGTAAATCGCGCCCACCGACCGCGGCCCGGACGCTAGGGTGCCAGGCATGCCGGTCGCACCGAATGCCTCGAGGTTTGTCCGCCGATCGATCGCCGCGGTCGCGGCCGGCCTGACCATCGCCGCGGTGTCGGCGTGCGACAAGCACAACGCGCCGCAGCCCGGGGCCAACCCCCGTCAGGTCACGGTCGTCGGCACCGGCCAGGTCCAGGGCGTCCCGGACACCCTGACCGCCGACGTGGGCATCGAATTCACCGCACCCGACGTCACCACCGCGATGAACCAGACCAACGACCGGCAACAGGCGGTGATCAACGCACTTACCGGCGCCGGCATCGACCGTAAGGACATCGGCACCACCGAGGTCACCCTGTCCCCCGAATACAACAACCCGGAGCCCAGCGGCACCGCCGCCATCACCGCCTACCGCGCCACCAACGCCATCGCCGTCAAGATCCACCCGGCTGACGCCGCGTCGCGGCTGCTGGCCCTCATCGTCGGCACCGGCGGCGATGCCACCCGGATCAAGTCGGTTCGCTATTCCATCGCCGACGATTCGCAGCTGGTGAAGGACGCCCGGTCCCGCGCGTTCAACGACGCCAAGAACCGCGCCGACCAGTACGCCCAGCTGTCCGGGCTTCGGCTGGGCCGGGTGCTGTCCATCTCGGAGGCCACCGGTGCCACCCCACCGCCGGTCGGGGCGCCACGGGCCATGCCGTCCATGGTTCCGCTGGAGCCCGGCCAGCAGACCGTGAACTTCTCGGTGACCGCGGTGTGGGAGTTGGACTAGCGGCGGTCGCGGCTACTGCTGGTAGACCCTGGGGTCCAGCGTGCCGATGTAGGACAGGTCCCGGTAGCGCTCGTCGTAGTCGAGGCCGTAGCCCACGACGAAGTCGTTGGGGATGTCGAAGCCCACGTAGGCGATGTCCACGTGCGCGCCCTGCGCGTCGGGCTTGCGCAGCAGCGTGCACACCCGCAGCGACCGCGGGTGCCGCGTCTTGAGGTTGCGCAACAGCCAGGACAGGGTGAGTCCCGAGTCCACGACGTCCTCGACGATCAACACGTCGCGCCCCTCGATATCGCGGTCCAGGTCCTTGAGGATCCGCACCACCCCCGAGGAGGACGTCGACGACCCGTACGAGCTGACGGCCATGAATTCGAACTGGGTGGGCAGCGGGATCGCCCGGGCCAGGTCGGTGACAAAGATCACAGCTCCCTTGAGCACCGTGATCAGTAGCAGGTCCTGACCGGTCTGCGTCGCGGCGTCGCGGTAGCTCTCGCCGATTTCGTGGCCGAGTTCGGCGATTCGCGCCTGAATTTGCGCCGACGTAAGCAGGACAGACTTGATATCCCCGGGGTAAAGCTCCGCGGGCTGAGCGGGGGTGATCGCCGAGGAGATCTGGGCCACGCCCACAGAGTGCCACGACGGCGGGCGAATAACCAACGGCAGCCCCGACATTGCGGTTAACGGACCGGCTCGCGCCACAGCGTCAGCAGGCCGTCGCGGCGGCCCGCGAACAATCTCTCGCCAGGCGACGACGACCCCACCGCCACCCCACCCTGCCCGTGCCAGCGGGTGACCAGGGCGTCGACCGCCCGGATTTGCTTGTCGGTCAGGCCGGTTGCGCCGCCGGCCAGCAGCCACGCCCGGATCACCCGGCGCCGCACGGGGGCGTCCAGTGCCGCCAGCGCCTGCACCCGCAGGCCGGCGTCCGCGCGGGCCCCCGGCAGCGCCCGGGCGGCCAGCGTGTCGAGCAGCTCGGAGTCCTCCCGCAACGCGGTCGCGGTGCGGGCCAGCGCCTCGGCCACGCCGCCGCCGAGCACGTCTTCCAGCAGCGGCAGCACCTCGGTGCGCAGCCGGGTCCGGGTGAAGCGGCGGTCGGTGTTGTGCGGATCCTGCCAGGGCGTCAGGCCCAGCTCCCGGCACGCGGCGTGCGTCACCGCCCGGCGCATCGCCAACAGGGGCCGGCACCACGGCGGATCGTAGGGACGCATCCCGGCGATCGAGCGCACCCCGGATCCGCGGCCCAGGCCCAGCAACACCGTCTCGGCTTGGTCGTCGAGCGTGTGACCCAGCAGCACCGGGCCGCTGTGCTGGGCGCTCAACGCGGCGTAGCGGGCGGCGCGCGCCGCCGCCTCGGGACCGCCCTGGTTGCCCACCCGGACCCGAACCACTTGGGCCGCAACGCATCCCAATGCCAGGGCCTGAGCCCGCGCGGTGGCGGCGACGGCGGCCGAGTCGGGTTGCAGCCCGTGGTCGACGACCACCGCCGTGGTGGGCCGCAGCCGGGCGGCCACGGCGGTGAGGGCCAGGGAATCGGGTCCGCCGGACAGCGCCACGCACCACGGATCGTCGGTGGCGAGGTGGGTCTTGGCGAACGCCTCGACAGCCGCACGCAGCTGTTCTACAGCACCCTGTCGATCCATCGCTGGGGTTCTTCGATCTCGATGGGCAGCGGGAGCGTCTCGGGGCCGGTCCAGATGGCGTTGAACCGGGCCATGCCCACCTGGCCCACCACGTGGTCGACGAACGCCTTGCCGCGGGTGTACTGGCTGAGCTTGGCGTCGAGTCCCAGCAGCGCGCGCAACAACCGCTGCAGTGGCGGTTGCTTGCGGTGGCGGCGCTCGTCGAACCGGCGGCGGATGGTGGCCACCGACGGCACCGCCATCGGCCCGACGGCGTCCATGACGTGGTCGGCGTGGCCCTCCAGCAGGGTGCCCAGCACCAGCAGCCGGTCCAGCGCCTGCCGTTGCGGTTCGGACTGCACCGCGCGCACCAGGCCGAGGATCCCGGCCGAGTTGGCGTCGGATTCCGGGGCCCCGCTGCCGCGGTTGCGGGCGTATTCAGCCAGCCGGCCGATCACCTGCCCCATGTCCTCCCCGGCGTCGCGGGTCAACAGGCCAAGCGCTTGCGACATGTAATCGGGCAGCCACGGGTTGGCGGTGAACTGCACGCGATGGGTCACCTCGTGCAGGCACACCCACAGCCGGAAGTCGGACGGCTCGATGCGAAGCTGCCGCTCGACGGCGAGGACGTTGGGATACACCAGCAGCAGACAGCCGGTCCGGGCGCCGTCAGCGGCGGCGAACGGGTCGTATTGGCCGAGGATCCCCGAGGAGACGTAAGCCAGGACGGCGCCCGTCTGCGCGCCGGTGACGCGGCCGGTGAAAAAGCCGCGCGGCTTCTCGGCGCCGTTCATCATCACCCGCATCGACTCGGTGGCCGCGGCGATCCAATCGGGGCGGTCGACGATGCGGGCGGCCGGCACATGGCCCCTGTCAAAGCCGTCGGTGATCAGGCCGGTGACGTCACGCACCAACGGTTCGGCCTTGACCGACGAGGTGGCGAGTTCGTCGATCACCTGGCGGCGGGTGTAGTCGCTGGACGGCGGGCCGGGCCTGGCCAGCCGCCGACCCACCGTGGCCGCGAATCGCCAGTCGACCGCGGTGCCCAGCGTCAGCTCCGACGCCGGCGTCATGAGCACCCACAGGACCACAGCCGGGTCGCCAGCGCGTCCATCACGTTGCGGCCGTTCGGGCCGGCGTTGTTGGAGATGAACGCGAAGGTGAGCACCCGGCCGCTGCGGTCGGTGAGCACCCCGGCCAGCGCGTTGATGCCGGTCAGGGAGCCGGTTTTGGCCCGCAGCCAGCCCGCCGGCCCCTGGGCCGTGGAGGCGTCGGTGAAGCGATCGGCCAGCGTCCCGCTACCGGCGGCGATGGGGAGCAGGTCCAGCAGCGCCCGCAGCGACGGCTGGTCGGGCCCGGCCGCCGCCTGCAGCACGCCGTCGAGCGTCTTGGCCGTCAACCGGTCGTCGACTGAGAGTCCACTGGAATCCAGCAGCACCACGCCCGCGGTGTCGACGTGGGCGGTGGTCAGCCGGTTGGTCACCGCGTCGGCGGCGCCGGCGAAGCTGCGCGGCCGGTTGATCGCCGCCGCCACCTCGCGGGCAATGCTCTCGGCCAGCACGTTGTCGGAGTGGTCCATCATCTCGGACAGCCGCTGGACCAGCGGCGCCGACTGCACCACCGCCAGCTGCCGGGCTCCCGACGGCGCGGTGGCGATCGTCACCGCGTTGGGGTCCAGGCCCAGCGCCTTGGCCAGCTCCCGGCCGGCGTCCAGGGCCGGGGTGCGGGACCGCCGCGAGTTGACCGTGCTCGGCTGGATGCGTCCGGCGTCGATCATCACCGACTCGATCGGCGCGGATCAGCGACCTCGTCGAGCAGATCCGGCGCAGCGGCGTGACGCCGACCGCGGTGCAGGTGGGCACC
>NZ_LZKY01000254.1:0-8350 GCF_001673055.1 Mycobacterium sp. 1245801.1 | reverse complement strand
GGGTCGTCGCCGAACAGCAGCGCCGCGTCGAGTATCACCGAATAACCGTTGCCGCCCAACGCGTCTCGGCCACCATGGTCGACGTACCACTGCGCACCCTGGAACAGGCACGTATAGGTCGGCGAGTATTTCTCCAGCAGGGCCATGGTCGGATCGAGCAGGTTCATGGACCGCACGATGTTCGACTCGTTGCGGCCGATCACGTTGATGCCGGTCTGGCTGAAGCCGATCGCCGACAGCAACAACGAATCCAGCGAGCGCTGGTCGTCCGTGATGGTCGCGCTCGTCGTCGTCGCCGAGTCCAGGATGGACAAGATGTTCTGCGCCGCATCGGAATAGATGGCGGTGGTCTTGCCGAACAGCCGCCAGTCCTTCCCGATGGTGTCCATGCGCGGGTTGACGGTGAGTAGCACGTTGTTGGCGTCGGTGATCGCTTGTCCGAGCCGGTCGCCCTTGCCGCGCACGGATTGCGCGAAGGCCGACAGGATCGCGTTCAGCTTTGCCGGGTCGAGCGCCTGGACCACCGACTGCAGGTTCTCGAAGACGGTGTTCACTTCCACGGTGACGTTGCGCGAGCGCAACAGCGCGCCGGGTTTCAACGATGCCGGGCTGGGATGGTCGGGAACGATCAGATCGACGTATTTCGAGCCGAACGCCGTGGTGGATGTGATCTCGGCCTCGAGGTTGCTCGGCAGATACTTGAAGGCGTCCGGTTGGATCTTCAGCTGCAGCCGAGCGGTCTTCACGTCGGTGCCGATCGACGCGACCTGACCCACCTGGACGCCGCGCAGCTTGACCTTGGCGCCGTCTTCCATCACCAGGCCGGCGCGGTCGGACACCAGCGTGAGCGGGACAAAGGCCTGGAATTTGCCCGAGAACGAGGCCGCGGTCATCGCGATCAGGCCACCGATCAGGATGAACAAGGTGGGTGCCCACCAGATCGGGTCAATCTTGCTGTGGCGGGTCCTGTTTCGCTGGAACGCCCCGTCGGCTTTGTGAGTGCTCATCCGGTCATCCCGACAGGTTGAAGTTGCCGGACTGCCCATAGACGGACAGCGAGATCATCAGGCACACGAAGGCCGTGACGATCATCGACGACCGCACCGACCGACCGACCGCTTCCCCGACGCCCGCCGGACCGCCCGTCGCGGTGAAGCCGTAATACGTGTGCACGACCATCACCCCGGCCGCCATGGTCAGCGCCGCCAAAAACGACCAGAACAGATCGGTGGGGCGCAAAAAGGTGGCGAAGTAGTGCTCGTAGACGCCTCGTGACTGCCCGTACACGTAGATCGTGAGGAACTTCGCCGCGACGAACGACATCAGCACGGCGACGGCATAGAGCGGGATGACGACCAGGATGCCGGCGATGATCCGGGTGGACGCCAAATAGGTGACCGCGCGGATGCCCATGACTTCCAGCGCGTCGATCTCCTCGTTGATGCGCATCGCGCCCAGCTGCGCGGTCGCCCCCGCACCGATCGTGGCGGCCAGTGCCAGACCGGCGGTGCAGGGCGCGATCATCCGCACGTTCAGGAACGCCGAGAGGAAGCCGGTCAGCGCTTCGACGCCGATGTTGGACAGCGTGTCGTAACCCTGTACCGCCACGAGGGCGCCGGTGGTCAGCGTGAGAAACCCGATGATGCCGACCGTGCCCCCGATGACGGCCAATGCCCCTGTGCCCATGCCCATCTCGGCGATCAGGCGCAGCAGTTCGTTCGGGTAGCGCCGTACCGCATCGACGGTGGCGGTCAGGGATTGCCCGTAGAAGGCGGTCTGTTCGCCCAGCTTCCGCGTGGAATCCGCGAGGCGGGGGCCAAGATTGACGAACCACGAGGGCTCGCGCGCGGCGTCGGTCATTTGGCCGTCACCTTCACACCGAGCGCGGTGGTCAGGATGTTGATGAAGAACAAGGCCATGAACGAGAAGACCACGGTTTCGTTCACCGCGTTGCCGACGCCGGTCGGGCCACCGCCCACCGACAGGCCCTTGTAGCAGGCGATCAGGCCGGCGGACAGCCCGAACAGCGTCGCCTTGATCAGCGAGATCACCACCTGCGGCAGCCCGGTGACCAGGGTCATCCCCGCGACGAACGCGCCGGGCGTGACGTGCTGGACGAAGACCACGAAGATGTAGCTGCCGGTCAGCCCGGTGACCGCCACCACCGAGTACAGCAGAACCGCGACGAACGTCGCCGCGATGATGCGCGGAACCACCAGTGCCTGAATCGGATTGACGCCGATCACCTTCATCGCGTCGATCTCCTCGCGGATGGTGCGCGCGCCGAGATCCGCGCACATGGCCGTCGACCCGGCACCCGAGACGACCATCGCCGTGACGACCGGTCCCACCTGAGTCACCGACGCCAACCCGGCGCCGGCACCCGACAGATCGCCCGCGCCGATCTCGACCAACAGGATGTTGAGGACGAACACGATGAGCACCGTGTACGGGATCGACAACATAATCGTCGGAAAAATGGAAACGCGGGCGACAAACCAAATCTGCTCGAGCACTTCGCGCCACGCCCATGGGCCGCGCACCGCCGCCACCAATGCCTCGGCGCTGAGCAGAAAGAATTGGCCCAGCGCGGTCATGGGCCGCGCAAGGACCGCCGCGTTCACGCTGCTCGTCCAGCCCAACGGAGGTCTTTGACTCAACCCGACCCCCATTTTCGTAACAGCGTTTATACGTTGGTAATTCGCTGGCCCTAACGCAAACAGCACTGTTTACCTGCGCCGCGTCTGCTTGAGCGCACTAGATGAGGGAATGTACGGGCAAAACGATGCCCGGCGTCAGGTTTGCAATCAAGAAGAAGAAATATTGGGTGGCGCCGCCAGGCCTGCGCCGATGTTCTATCCGGCCGCTGGCCTGCGTGATTAGTCGGAACCGGCCCGACGCAGCGGCCCCCGCAGCAGCGGCCGGCAGACGGACCGAGTAGCGACCGGTGGCGCACGCAGACGAAGGGTCCGGCGCACGGGAAAACCGGGGTGGCAGGCCGAATCAGCTTGCAACGCAGCGCTTCTCAACGCAGCACGGCCTGCGCCGCGGGTGCGGCTTTCCGTCCGCTCCGAAACCAGATGAGCATCCACGGCCACCGTCCCGTTCGGCTGTCGTCGCCGAAAGCCACAGTTCGGGCAAGACCGCTTGAACACAATGGTTTCCTTCAGCCTGACCCTAAGCGCGCTAGCCCGGATAAGATTCGAGCGTTCTGGATACACTCTGCCGGTGACCAATAGCCCGTCGTCATATCTGGTGCTGGCGTCGCAGCGCAGCGGCAGCACGCTGCTGGTCGAGTCGCTGCGCGCCACCGGCGTCGCCGGCGAGCCGCAGGAGTTCTTCCAGTATCTGCCGTCCACCAGCCAGTCCCCGCAGCCCCGGGAATGGTTCGCCGGCGTCGAGGACGAGTCGATCCTGAGCCTGCTCGACCCGCTGGACGTCGGGACGCCCGACCTGGCGCCGCCCGAGATCTGGCGGGCCTACATCCGCACGGTCGGGCGGACCCCGAACGGGGTGTGGGGCGGCAAGCTGATGTGGAACCAGACGCCACTGCTACTCGACCGTGCGAAGAACCTGCCGGACCGCAGCGGGGACGGCCTGCTGGCGGCGATCACGGATGTGGTGGGCGAGCAGCCGCTGTTGATTCACGTCTACCGGCCCGATGTGATCTCCCAAGCGGTGTCGTTCTGGCGGGCGGTGCAGACCCGGGTCTGGCGCGGCCGGCCCGACCCGGTCCGGGATGCGCGCGCCACCTATCACGCCGGGGCCATCGCCCACGTCGTCACCATGCTGCGCGCGCAAGAAGAGGGTTGGCGGAACTGGTTCGCCGAAGAAAACATCGAACCCATGGACATCTCGTATCCGGTGTTGTGGCGCAACCTGACTCAGGTGGTGGGGTCCATCCTGGAGGCGTTGGGCCTGGATCCACAGCTGGCGCCCGAGCCGGTGCTGGAGCGTCAGGCCGACCAGCGCTCCGACGAGTGGGTGGACCGCTATCGGGCCGATGCCGAGAAGCACGGCCTGCCAACCTGATCGGCCGGCCGAGCTAAATTCAGCCCGAGCCAATCACTTGGATGTAGCGCGCCCGGACGCCACCATTCCGGTCAAACGGATGCGGCTGGGAGACGCCGCCATAAGCGCTTGAGGAGCGGTCATCGTGGGTGAAGGCGTGCCAACTAACGGAAAGGACCCCGACGCTCCGCAGGGGCCGGACTGGGCGGCCCGGCTCGGTTCGGTGTCGGTGGACTGGTGGGCGACCGCGGTGGCGGGCGTGATCGTCGCGTTGGCCGTGGCCAACGTGCTTCCGAGGATCCCCTGGTGACCGGCGTGAGCACCGTCCGCACGGCACCCGACGAAACGTCGGACGAGGTCACCTTCACCAGCACCCGTCCCCTGGACTATGTGCCGGGCATCCTGCTGCTGATCGGCGTCGGGGTGCTGGGCAAGTACGCCCAGATCTGGTGGAACGCACTGGCCAAGCACCAGCACTGGACCGTGCCCGACATCGAATATGTGTTGTGGGCGATCGTGATTGGGCTCTTGATCACCAATACCATCGGCCTGCACCCGATATTCCGCCCCGGCGTGCTGACCTACGAATTCTGGCTCAAGGCCGGGATCGTGGCGCTCGGCTCGCGGTTCGTGCTGGGCGACATCGCCAAACTCGGCGGCATCAGCCTGGTGCAGATCCTGGTGGACATGACCATTGCCGGGACGATCATCATCGTGGTGGCCCGCGCGTTCGGGTTGTCGGGCAAGCTCGGCTCGCTGTTGGCGATAGGCACGTCCATCTGCGGGGTGTCGGCCATCGTGGCGGCCAAGGGGGCGATCCGGGCCCGCAACTCCGATGTCAGCTACGCGATCGCGGCGATCCTGGCGCTGGGCGCGGTGTCGCTGTTCGTGTTGCCGCCGTTGGGGCACGCGATCGGTCTCACGGACCACGAATTCGGTTTGTGGGCCGGGCTTTCCGTGGACAACACCGCCGAAACCACCGCCACGGGATATCTGTACTCCGACCACGCCGGCAAGATCGCGGTGCTGGTGAAGTCGACCCGTAACGCGCTGATCGGCTTCGTCGTGCTGGGCTTCGCGCTGTTTTGGGCCGCGCGAGGGGAAGCCGACGAGATCGCCCGGGGCGCCAAGGCCAAGACCGCGTTCATCTGGAGCAAATTCCCGAAGTTTGTGCTCGGCTTCCTGGTGGTCTCGGCGATCGCCACGGCGGGGTGGCTGACCAAGGGCCAGACCGCCAACCTCGCCAACGTGTCGAAATGGGCCTTCCTGCTGACCTTCGCCGGCGTGGGACTCAACACCGACATCCGTCAGATCGCGCGCACCGGGTGGCGGCCGTTGGTCGTCGCGGTCATCGGGTTGACCGTCGTCGCCACCGTCTCGCTCGGCATCGTGCTGCTGACGTCGCGCGTATTCGGTTGGGGTGCGGGAACTTAACGGTTCAGCGCCTGAACCGCATCGCGCTACGCGCCCGGCTGGGCGGGCGCTCGAATCCCCACGCCCGGCCGGCCGGGCGCTCGGCACGCCGGCCGCTCAGCCGACGTTGGTACCGCCCTCGGCGATCCGGCGCACCGCCTTGAGGAACACGTCGATCTCGTCGAAGGTGTTGTAGAACGCGAACGACGGACGGACCGTGGCCTCCAGACCCAGCCGCCGCAGGGCGGGCTGTGCGCAGTGATGGCCCGCGCGCACCGCGATGCCCTCGGCGTTGAGCGCCTTGCCCACCTCGAGCGGCTCGTGGCCGGCCAGCACGAAGGACAGCACGCTGGCCTTCTCCTGCGCGGTACCCACCAGGCGCACGCCCGGGATGTCGGCCAGCCGCGGCGTCGCGTACTCGAGCAAGGCGTGCTCGTAGGCGGCGATCCGCTCGACGCCCAACCGTTGCACATAGCGCAGCGCCTCCGTCAGCCCGACCGCGTCGGCGATGTTGCCGGTGCCGGCCTCGAACTTGGTCGGCGGTCCCTGGTACAGCGACCGGTCCAGCGTGACGTCGGCGATCATGTGACCGCCGCCCTGCCACGGCGGTGTCTCGGTCAGCGCCTCCTCGGTGCCGTAGAGCGCACCGATTCCGGTGGGGCCGTAGATCTTGTGTCCGGAGAACACGAAAAAGTCCGCACCGAGTTCGGCGACGTCGATCGGTATGTGCTGAATCGACTGAGCCCCATCGATCAGCACCCTGGCGCCGTAGCGGTGGCCGAGCTCGACGATCTTGTCCACCGGTACCACGGTGCCCAACGCGTTGGACACCTGGCTCGCGGCGACCAGCTTGGTCCGCGGACCCAGTAGCTCCTCGAACTCGCTCAGCAGCAGGTTGCCCGCATCGTCGATCGGGGCCACCTTCAGGATCGCGCCGGTTTTTTGCGAAATCAGCTGCCAGGGAACGATATTCGCGTGGTGCTCCAGGTGGGTGATGACGATCTCGTCGCCGGGCTGCAGATGCTTGCCACCCCATGCGTGCGCCACCAGGTTGATCGCCTCGGTGGTACCGCGGACGAACACGATGTTCTCGGAGCTCGGCGCGCCGATGAAATCGGCTACCGTGTCGCGGGCCTCCTCGTAGGCGTCGGTGGCCCGGGCCGCCAATTCGTGCGCGGCGCGGTGAATATTCGAGTTCTCGTGGGCGTAGAAGTGCGCCAACCGATCGATCACGACCTGCGGCTTCTGGGTGGTCGCCGCGTTGTCGAACCAGATGAGCGGCTTGCCGTTGACGATCTCCTTGAGGATCGGGAAGTCCGCCCGGACCGCGTTGACGTCGAATATCTCGTGCTCGTCCGAAAGCCGCGGCACGGGAGCGGCTTTGGTCAGGAAGTGGTAGTCCCCGTCGTCACCGGCCGGTGCGTTCGGTGCCGACGCGGGCGCGTCGGACCAGCCCAGGTCGGTGACGGCCGGCGCCTCGGGCAGCCACGACGGCGCCGAACCGCGCGAGCCGGCGGGCACGGTCGGTGTCGTTCCGGCCAACACACCGGGCACCGTGGGCACGATGCCGCCGGGCACCGCGAACGCACCCGGTTCACCGCCGAACCACGGGACGGCGGCCAGCGTCGTCGTGTCGGGCGCTCCCCCGCGCGGGGCCACCGGCGCCGTCTGCGGCGGGACGTCGGGTTCGGCCGACGTCGGCGCCGGTAGATAGATGTCGGAGAAATTCAGCTGCGGCACCGGTGACGGGTACACGTCGGCCGCCCCGGCGCCCGCCTGGCCGGCCGAGGTCGCCGCCGTGGCATCCGGGGCGCTGCCGCGCGGGGCCACCGGCACCGTCTGCGGCGGGGCTTCCGGTGCGCTGGAGGTTGGAGCCGGAACGTAGACGTCGTGCCCACCGACCAACGGGACCGGTCCGGGGTATACGTCGGCCGTGCCGGCCGCCGCCTGCCCGGCCGACGTCGCCGCCGTCGCGTCCGGCACGTTGCCACGCGGCGCGACCGGGGCCGACTGCGGTGGACTGTCCAGGCCCGGCCGGATGCTGGCCGCATACAACTGGCTGGCCAGCGCGGCAAGCTCCGCAGCGCTGATAGGCAGGTCGCTTTCGGCGTCTACCGCTCGGTACTCACTTGTACTCATGGAACTGGTCCACGGCGACGTCGTCGAGCACGGCGAGTGCGTCGTCGGTCAAAACAGCCAGGGACGTGTACAGGGTGACCAGGTAAGTCGCGATCGCCGACTGGTTGATGCCGGTGAACCGCACCGACAGACCCGGCGCCTGCTCCCCGACCAGGCCGGGCTGGAACAGGCCGACCACGCCCTGCCGCTCCTCACCGGTGCGCACCAGGATGAACTTGGTCTTGCCGTCCTCCACCGGGACCTTGTCCGACGGAATCAGCGGAATGCCGCGCCAGGTGATGAACTGCGCACCGAACAGGCTGACCACTGGCGGCGGGACGCCCCGGTAGGTGGCTTCACGGCCGAATGCGGCGATACCCAGCGGATGGGTGAGGAAGAAGCTGGGCGTCTTCCACACCTTGGTGATCAGCGCGTCGAGGTCGTCGGGCGCGGGGGCACCGGCGAGCGTCTGGATGGTCTGCTCCGGCGTGGCCTGCGCGAGCAACCCGTACTCGGGGCTGTTGATCAGTTCGAACTCTTGACGTTCCTTGATCGTCTCGATCGTCAGCCGCAGCTGCTGAGCGATCTGGTCGTGCGGGCTCGAGTACAGGTCGGACACCCGGGTGTGAATGTCGACCAGCGTCGAGATGCTACGCAGCGTGTATTCGCGCGGGCTGGTCTCGTAGTCGACATAGGTCTCCGGCAGCGGTTCGTCGGTGCCGGCGCCCGCCTCGGCCTTGATCGCCACCTGCTCGGCTGGGTCCCGGTGGAGGCCGGCATCTACCGGGTGAACCGGGTGGTCAACCCC
>NZ_LZKY01000253.1:0-2799 GCF_001673055.1 Mycobacterium sp. 1245801.1 | reverse complement strand
CGGGCGCCGGCGACCTCGGTCGCGATCCAGCGCGCCGTCTCCGCGAGCGCGTCGGCGTTGCGGGCGGCCAAGATGACATGGGCGCCCGCGGCGGCCAGCGCCCGGGCCGCCGCGCGGCCCAGGCCCGACGACGCGCCGGTGATCACCGATGTCGTGCCGGACAGGTCGATCCCGTCGACGATGTGCAGCGCGGTCGGGCGTTCGGTCATGCGGACTAACTTATCGCCGCGAGTTCGCGGCCCCGGCGAGCGCTGCGCCGCATCAGCCGCGGCGCCACGACCCGGTGCAGGGGGCCGATCAAAACCCAGACCGCCCGGGCCGCGACCCGGCGGCGGAAGTGCAGCCGGGTGGTGAGGACGGCGCGCCGACCGTCCTGGCGGCGCAGCGTCAACTCCCCGCGCATCAGCGGCCCGCGGGTGGCCAACACCAGCTCGTCGGGGTCCGAGCGGACGATCGGCCAGCCGATGAGGTGGTCGGCGGAGCGGGCCGGACCCAGGCGCAGCCGCAGCACGTTGCGGTGGATCCACAACACCAGCTGTCCGCCCGCGCCGGGTTTGTCGCCGAGCCCGTCGCGGAACGCCTCTTCGGCGGTGCGCGCATCTCCGGCGGCGATGGGGACTTCGAAGACGTCCACATAATCGGCGGCGGCCTCGCCGGTGCGCGCCCGCTCGTCGAGCACCGCCGCCGCAACGCGTTTCAGGGTGTGCCGCACGACGACACGATGTCCGCCGGTGCCGATCACCAGCGCCCGGTACGCCTTGCCGTGCATACCGGGGAAGTCGGCCCACGTGGCCGCCCGCAGCCGGGTGCGTGTGGGGGCCTCGAGCGGGTCCAGCTCGAACACCCACCGGTAGACGGCGAACCAGTGGCGGCCCTTGAGCGCGAACCGTGCCGGCGGCCGGGCCTCGTCCAGGATGAAGCCGAAGGGCACGGTCGACGGGTCGTGCGGGTCGCGGCACATCACCCGCAGCAGCGCCGACCACGTGTCGTCGCGGTTGGCGTCGATGGTTATGGCATGCTCGTCGATATAGGGTAATCGTTCCATATAGAAGGAATGTACTAGATCATGGCGCCTCCGCGGAAGCATGAAACCGATGTGATTCTCGACGCCGCCCGGACGCTGGTGCTCGACGGCGGACCACGTGCGGCCAGCGTGGCGGCGATCGCGAAAGCCAGTGGCGCACCGGCGGGCACGTTGTATCACCGGTTCGGCAACCGCGACGGCATCCTGACGGCGGCGTGGCTGCGCGCGCTGCGACGCTTCCAGGAGCGTGCGCTGGCCGCTGACGGCGAGACCCCGACCGACACCGCCGTCGCGATGGCCGTGGCCGCGGTCGCTTTCGCGCGCTCCCTCCCCGAGGATGCCCGGCTGCTGTTGACGATCCGGCCCGGCGACCTGCTCGACGACGAGCCCGACGCGGCCTTCCGGCAGACACTCGCCGAAATGAACGCTCCGCTGACCCAACGCGTCGCGGCGCTGGCGCGCGAACTGTACGGGAATTCCAGGGCGCGCTCCGTCGATGCCGTCGCCCGTGCGGTCGCCGACCTGCCCTACGCCGTGGTGCGGCGCCACGCGCACGACGACCCGATGCCGTCCTGGCTCGAAAAGGACGTGGCGGCCTCGGCCCTGGCAGTGCTACAAAGCTTTGGCGAACGCCCGTAGCGCCTCGACCTGCGCGGGATCCAAAGAGGGACGGACGTTTTCGCGTGCCGTCGCGAGATCGGCGGCCGTCACGTCGGTTGCGTCGATGGATCGGCGCATCGCGGTCAGTGCGGCCTCCCGCAGCAGCGCCGCGCAGTCGGCGGCGCTGTAGCCGTCGAGTCCGGCCGCCACCTCGTCGAGATCGACGTCGGCGCTCAGCGGAATGGATTTGCCCGCGGTGCACAGGATTTCGCGGCGCGCCGCGGCGTCGGGCGGTTCGACGAAGACCAGCCGCTCCAGCCGTCCGGGGCGCAGCAGCGCGGGGTCGATGAGATCGGGCCGGTTGGTGGCGCCCAGCACCACCACGTCGCGCAGCGGATCGACGCCGTCGAGCTCGGTCAACAGCGCGGCCACCACGCGATCGGTGACGCCGGAGTCGAAGCTCTGCCCGCGTCGCGGCGCCAGCGCGTCCACCTCGTCGAGGAAGACCAGCGACGGCGCCGAATCCCGGGCGCGCCGAAACAATTCGCGCACCGCCTTTTCCGAACTGCCCACCCACTTGTCCATCAGCTCGGAGCCCTTCACGGCGTGCACGGACAGCTGCCCGGTGCTGGCCAGCGCGCGCACGATGAAGGTCTTGCCGCAGCCCGGCGGCCCGTACAGCAGCACCCCGCGCGGCGGTTGCACGCCCAACCGGGCGAAGGTGTCGGGATGCTGCAACGGCCACAACACGGCCTCGGTCAGGGCCTGCCTGGCCTCGGCCATGTCGCCGACGTCGTCGAGGGTGATGTTGCCGACACTGACCTCCTCGCTGGCCGAACGGGACAGCGGGCGGATCACGGTCAGCGCCCCGGCTAGATCCTCCTGTTTCAGCTCCGGCGGCCGGCCGTCGGAGCTGGCCCGCGACGCCGCCCGCAGCGCCGCCTCGCGCACCAGCGCGGCCAGGTCGGCGACGACGAAACCCGGTGTGCGAGAAGCTATCTCGTCGAGATCAAGGTCACCGGTGGGCACGTTGCGCAGCAGCGACTCCAGCAGCGCCTTGCGGGTGCCGGCGTCGGGAAGGGGCAGGCCCAGCTCGCGGTCGCACAGGTCGGGGGCCCGCAGCCGGGCGTCGAGCTGGTCGGGCCGCGCGGAGGTGGCGATCAGGGCGACGCCCT
>NZ_LZKY01000252.1:0-35225 GCF_001673055.1 Mycobacterium sp. 1245801.1 | reverse complement strand
CGGGGTCACCCGCACCTATCTCGACGACTGCCTGGCCCAGCACCTGGCCGGCGAGCTGACCGCCGCGCGCGCCGCGCGGCTCAAGTGGTGGACCACCGACCTGCAGGTGCGCACCGCCGACCGCTGCCTGCAGTTGCACGGCGGCTACGGCTACATGCGCGAATACGGCGTGGCGCGCGCCTTCGTCGACGCCCGCATCCAAACCATCTACGGCGGCACCAACGAGATCATGAAGACGATCATCGCCAAGGACCTGGGCATCTGATGGCCGTCGACTACAGCGAGCTGCCCGTCGAGGAGGCGGTGCGCGCGGCCCGGGCCGACTCGCGACGCCGCCAGGTGCTCGACGCCGCGGTCAAGGTCATGGGCCGCAACGGGTTTCACCAGATGTCCATGCAGGACCTGGCGCGCGAGGCCAACGTCTCCGTCGGCCTGATCTACAAGTACTTCGGCGGCAAGGAGGACCTGCTGCTCGCGACGATCGTGCGGATCCTCGACGCGTTCCGCGACCAACTGGCACCGGTCATCGCGGCCGCCGGCGACGACGTCGTCGACCAGCTGACCGCGGGCGTGCGCCGCTATATCGAGATCGTCGACGAGAACCTCGACGGCGTGGTGCTGACCTACCGGGAGAGCCGCACCCTCGGGGGACCAGGTCGCACGCAGATCAAGGACCTCGAAATCGCCACCGCCGCACCGCTGCGCACGGTGATCGAGGCCGGCATCGCCCGGGGCGCCTTCCGCGACGTCGACGTCGATCTCACCGTGTTCGACGTCATGCTGCTCGCCCACGGCTGGGCGCTCAAGCACTGGCATTTCGGGACGAATTACAGCCTCGATGAGTACATCGCGCTGCAGACGCGCCACCTGCTGACCGGACTGATTGCCGACGACCGCCGCGCCGACTACGCGGACGTGCTGAAATACAAGTCATGAAACTCACCGCGCGCCGGCTTCGCAGCACGATCGCGCTGCTGACCCTGGGCGCCGCCACCGGCCTGCCCGCGGCGGCCGCCGATCCCGCCGCGGCCCTGCCGGCGATGACCTCCAGCGGCAGCGGGCCGATCATCGGCGGCGGCTCGACGGCCGGGCAGGGAATCTCCCAGCAGCTCTTCAGCTTTGGCAAGCCTGACGTGGTGCAGGAGGTGGACGGCTCGGACGCGGCGCAGTTCATCAACGCCGCGGCCGGGGTCGCCAACCAGCAGCTGGCGGGCCCCTTCTCGCTGCTGCGCCGGGCGTTGACCTGCCAGACCAACAACGCCGGATTCGGCGCACGCGCCTACCGGCGCAACGACGGGCAGTGGGGAGGCGCGATGTTGGTCGCGGCCAAGAGCGCCACACCCAACGTCGACGGCCTGATCGCCTGTGCCAAGACCAACTGGCGCAGGTCGGCGGCGGGCGGTGAAGCCGCGATGTGCAACAACGGCTGGACCACGCCCACGTCGTACGAAAGCCGCCGTGGCGAGACGTATTACATCCTGCTGGCCGGCACCGCCGCCGACTTCTGCAGCGACCTCAACGCCAAGTACAAGACCGACGCCAACGCGTGGCCGTTCTAGGCCGACGCGGGTGCCGCCGCCCGGCGGTGAAACCAATTGTCGGCTCGACGGTTTCGCCGCGACCCGGACACCGCCGGTTTGGGCGCGCTTTTGAATTCATATCCAGTGTGCGCGCACCGGCCCCGAGCAGCGGTTGAATAGCGCTCCAATATAGCCTCGCCGGGATAGCGGCGCAGAATATTTCCATTTCTCACCGCCGCCGGATTTTGCTGAAATTCCATTGCCGCCAAGGCGGCCGCATACCGCTCGTGACGCCGAATCATCCGTATGACGAATCGTGCCGCAATATTCACGAAATCCGTTAGCTCCAAGCGGTTGACCGCGTAAACTCGCCCGCGTCGGGCATCAGACAATCGTCTCCCAGACGAAGGGGGTTCTTATGTCACGTCGTACCGGCAAAATCGTCCTCGCCTTGGTCCTCGCTTTCGCAGCACCGATGACCTCGGCTTGTACGGTTCCGCTAGTTATCGACTGCGGACCCGGTTTGACCTGCACCGGATAGCAGCTCAGTAACCGAAAAGCCACAAAGCGATTTGTGGCTTTTCGTTCGCATAACACTTCGCATAGCGAAGACCAACGGGTGACCGGCCGGGGCCGCGACACGGGTCGCTGGCTCGGCGCGACTCCGGCCGGGATCCTGCACCACACAAAGCATTTCGGGTAGGTGCGCGGCGCCTTGACGCGCGTCGACACCCGGAGGTTCTCCAGACCCGTTGCCTTGCAACGGGTCTGGTCATACGGCGCCCGCCGGTCAGGTGTGACTGTCGTGCGGGGCGCTGCCGTTCCTTCGGATGCTCGCCTTTCTGCGGGGTGGCGTCGTACGGTGGACATGCGCTGGGAAGATCGACACCCAGGCCCACGCAGAAGGGACAGGCATGTCGCGCCATCGTGTCGTCATCATCGGAAGCGGCTTCGGCGGACTGTCCGCGGCCAAGGCGCTCAAGCGCGCCGACGTCGACATCACCGTGATCTCGAAGACCACCACGCATCTTTTTCAGCCGCTGCTGTATCAGGTGGCCACCGGCATCCTGTCCGAGGGCGACATCGCGCCGACCACCAGGCTGATCCTGCGCCGCCAGCGCAACGTCCGGGTGCTGTGGGGCGAAGTCTCGGCCATCGACCTCACCGCCAGGACGGTCACATCCCACCTGATGGGCATGGAGACGGTGACGCCCTACGACAGCCTGATCGTGGCCGCCGGCGCACAGCAGTCCTACTTCGGCCACGACGAATACGCCGCCTTCGCGCCCGGGATGAAGAGCATCGACGACGCCCTGGAGTTGCGCGGCCGCATCCTGGGCGCCTTCGAAGCGGCCGAGGTCGCCACGGATCCGGCCGAGCGCAAACGCCGTCTGACCTTCGTGGTGGTCGGGGCCGGGCCCACCGGGGTGGAACTGGCTGGCGAGATCGTGCAGCTGGCCGAGCGCACCCTGGCCGGGGCCTTCCGGACCATCACCCCCAGCGAATGCCGCGTCATCCTACTGGACGCGGCGCCCGCGGTGCTGCCGCCGATGGGGCCGAAACTCGGCCTCAAGGCGCAACGCCGGCTGGAGAAGATGGACGTCGAGGTGCAGCTGAACGCGATGGTGACCGCGGTCGACTACATGGGCATCACGGTCAAGGAGCAGGACGGCGGCGAGCGCCGCATCGAATGCGCGTGCAAGGTGTGGGCGGCGGGGGTGCAGGCCAGCTCCCTGGGCGCGATGCTCGCCGAGCAGTCCAGCGGAACCGAAACCGACCGCGCCGGAAGGGTGATCGTCGAACCCGACCTCACCGTCAAGGGCCACCCGTACGTCTTTGTCATCGGCGACCTGATGTCGGTGCCGGGCGTCCCCGGCATGGCGCAGGGCGCGATCCAGGGCGCCAAATACGCGGCCACCGTCATCAAGCGCGCGGTCAAGGGCGACGACGACCCCGCCGAACGCAAGCCGTTCAAGTACGTCAACAAGGGCAGCATGGCGCTGATCTCGCGCTACAGCGCCGTCGCGCAGGTCGGCAAGGTGGAGTTCGCCGGGTTCATCGCCTGGCTGGCATGGCTGGTGCTGCACCTGTACTACCTGATCGGCCACCGCAACCGCATCGCCGCCATGTTCGCCTGGGGCATCTCGTTCCTCGGCCGCACCCGCGGCCAGATGGCCATCACCAGCCAGATGATTTACGCCCGCCCAGTGGTGGATTGGCTGGAGCGGCAAGCGCAGGACGGGACGCTGGCGGCCGCCGAGCACGTCGACTCCGCCGAAAAACAGGCCGGCTAACTCAACGCCCGGTCGATGTCGGCGATCAGATCGTCGGTGCCCTCCAGCCCGACGGAGATGCGCACCACGCCGTCGCCGAGCCCGATCGCCGCGCGCCCCTCCGGGCCCATCGCCCGGTGCGTGGTCGTCGCGGGATGCGTCACAAGGGATTTGGCGTCACCGAGGTTGTTCGAGATGTCGATCAGCGCCAGCTTGTCCAGCACCTCGAACGCCCGCTGCTTGGCCACGCTGTCCGGGCAGTCCAGCGCGAAGGTGATCACCGTTCCCCCGCCGGACATCTGGCGCTTCGCCAAGTCGTATTGCGGGTGCGAGGACAGATACGGGTAGCGCACCCAACTCACGGCCGGATGGCTCTCCAGGAATTCGGCGATCCGCAACGCCGACGAATTGCTGTGTTCCACCCGGACCGCCAGCGTCTCAAGCCCTTTCACCAATACCCAGGCGTTGAACGCGCTCATCGCCGGGCCGGTGTGCCGCATCAGCTTCTGCACCGGGCCGTCGATGTACTCCTTGTCGCCCAGGATGGCCCCGCCGAGCACCCGGCCCTGACCGTCGATGTGCTTGGTGCCGGAATACACCACCACGTCGACGCCGAGCGGAATGCCCTGCTGCAGAAGTGGTGTGGCAAAAACATTGTCCAGCACCACCTTTGCGCCCGCGGCGTGGGCAAGCTCGCACACCGCGGTGATATCCACCAGTGACTGCATCGGATTCGACGGCGTCTCGAAGAACACCGCCGTGGTGGGCACCGACAATGCCTGCTCCCACTGCGCCAGGTCGTCACCGTCGACGAAGACGGTTTCGACCCCCCACCGCGGCAGGATCTCGTTGCACACCACGAAACAGGAACCGAACAGGCTGCGCGATGCCACCAGCCGGTCCCCCGCCCCCAGCAACGCCCCCAGCGAGGTGAACACCGCCGCCATGCCGCTCGCGGTGGCGAAGGCCGCGGGCGCCCCTTCCAACAGGCGCAGCCGCTCCTCGAACATCGTCACGGTCGGGTTGCCGTAGCGCGAGTAGACGAAGTGATCCACCTCGCCGGTGAACGACTGCTCCGCCACCGCCGCGGACTCGTAGACATAGCCCGACGTCAGATACATCGCCTCGGCGGTCTCGTCGAAACCCGAACGCAACAGCCCGCCGCGCACGCCGATGGTCGCCTGGCTGACTCCGTCGGGCAGCGCCGCGGGCGTGCGAATGGCGCCGTCGTCGGCCGGTTTCATCGCCGTTTCAGCCCTGTCAGCCCTGTTTCCAAGGCAATCCGATGGCCCGCCAACCGGTTTCGCCCCGGTGACCGTTGGCGTCGAGTTGGCCCTCGAAACCGTCCAGGATGTTGTAGGCCGGTGTGATGCCCAGCTCGGTGGCCACCTCGGCGGCGCCGATGGACCGGTTTCCCGAGCGACACAGGAACAGCACCGGGCGCTCCGCGTCGGCCTGCGCCGACGCAACCTGCTCGCGCAGTTGCTCGGCGAAATTCTCGTTGCGCCGTCCGTCGGACGAATTCCACTCCAGGAACAACACCTCGCGGCCGAGGCTGGACAGATCGGGCACACCGACGAATCGCCATTCGGCGTCGGTGCGCACGTCGACCAGCACGGCGTTGGGGTTGTCGCTGAGCAGCTTCCATGCCTCCAGCGGCGTGATGTCGCCCGCGTAGGAGTGTGCGCGCTCTGTGCTCATGCTCGTATCCCTCGTTCTTCGTACGCGTTGTCAGCCACACTATCCGCGCCCGGGCGCTCAAGCCCCGGCCGGATTCCCCCGGACCCACAGCGATTACCTGACCTGAGATGGTATCGAGGCCTACGCGGTACCCGCTTGGCGGCGGTGGATTCGCGCGAAGTACCGGCCCGCTCAGGCGGGTGACTGCGGCGCGGCCAGCCGGCCGGCGACCTGGCCGGCGCGCTCCCGCGCGGCCGTCACCTCGGGCGCGGTGGCCAGGGCCCGGTAACCGCGTCCGAGGACACGCAGGTCGCTTTCGGGCACGCTCAGCGCGCCGCTCAGCGCGGCGGGGTCATGGGAGTCGGCCGGCTCGATCGCGCGGGTGGCGGCCGGCGACACCATCATGGTGTCCACCGGCAGGCCCAAGACCGTGCGGGCCTGCAGTTCGAACGCGGACAGGCGCTGGCTGCGCAGCGTCACCCAGGCGCTGTCGGTCGGGTATGCGGTGACGTCGACGAAGTACACCTCGTCGCCATTGATCATCAGTTCGACCGCGAAGACGCCGCGGCCGCCCAGCGCCTTGACGATCCGCGCGGCGATCGACCTCGCGGCGTCGGTCGCCGCAGCGCTCAACTTCTGCGGCTGCCAGGATTCCAGCACCTGCCCGCCGGAGCCGCGATGACCGATGGGCGAACAGAATTCGATCGACGGGCCCGCCGGGCCTTCGCTGCGCACCGCCAGCAGCGTCACGTAGAACTCCACTTCGACCACGGTTTCGGCCAGCACCCGGGGCTGGCCGGGGCCCGCATGACCGCCCACCGCCCGCTGCCAGGCGGGGCCGAGGTCCTCGCGGCGCGCCGCCACCGACTGGCCCGACCCGCTGGGCCCGGCCACCGGCTTGACCAACAGCGGATATCCCGCGTGCGCGCCCACCGCCTCGAGTTCGCCCAACGACCCGACGAACCAGAACGGCGCGGTGGGCAGCCCCAGCTCGTCGGCGGCCAACCGGCGCAGGCCCTCGCGGTCCGCGCTCAGGCGCACGGCGCGAGCGCTGGGCACCAGCACGGGGTGCTCGGCACCGGATCCGGTGGCGATCCGGTCGAGGGCCTCGGCGGCGACGGTGTCGGTCGCGGTCACCACGAAGTCGGGTTGCAGCCGTTGCAGCGCCGCGGACAGCTCGGCGGCGTCGCTGAGCGGCAGCACCAGCGCCTGATCGGCCACGCCGTGGGCGGGCGCGTGCGGGCGCGCGTCGACGGCGATCACCCGCGCCCCGAGGCGCCCCAGGTCGATCGCCAGCTCCCGGCCGATCTCGCCGGCACCCAGCAGCACCACCGTGGGCCTGCCGTCGGCGGGCGCCGCGGGCGGGGCTTCGGCGCGCGCCGGCGCTTGCTGGGGCACCACGAGCGCCGTCGTCTCGTCGTCCCGTCCGTCGGTCAGGCCGTCAGTCACGGCTCAAGGATAGGTCGGTTCCTGTGGTGCGCCGGTCGAGCCGCCCGCTGACGATGCGGCCCGCGTAGCGGGGTGCTGAGGAAGCGGGCCACCTAGCCTAGGGCTGGCCTGGGAGTAACTGCACCATCAGGCCGTTGGCCTCGGCCAGCAGCGCGCCGTCGGTGTCGACCAATTCCGCCGACACGAACGCCTTGCGCCCCTCGGTGCCGGTGACCCGTCCGCGGACCACCAGCGGCACATCGATCGGGGTGATCTTGCAGTAGTCCACATGCAGGAACGCCGTGCGGCTGATCGGGCGGTTCGAGGCGTGCGAGACCATCCCGAACATGTGGTCAAACAGCAGCGGCAGCACGCCGCCGTGCACCGCGTAGTTGCCACCGACGTGAAACCGGGTGAAGCGGCCCTGCATCTCGCAGCCGTCGGGCTCGTAGCGCGTCAGCGTCCACGGCGGCAACAACAGGCTGCCCATGCCGGGCAGGTCGGAGGTGCGCCCGGCGGGCGCCTGTCCCTCCACGGCGGCCTGGAAAGGACCGAGCAGCTCGGTCAGCGCCGTGACACGGTCGGCCGCGTCGTCCCACACGTCGTCGTCGGGGTCGGCCGACACCGCGAGGTCCTGCAAGCGCCGCATGGCCGCCACGAACCGCCCGAAGCCCGGGCCCGGGCTGGCCACCCCGTATTCCGGGAAGCCGCCGTGGTGTTCGTATTCGGGGTCGAGGTCTTTGGGATCCTGGGCCGCATCCGTCACGGGCGGGCTGCCAGCACGTCGCGGCGCACGATGGTCTGTTCGCGCCCGGGGCCCACGCCGATGCACGAAATGTGCGCTCCGGCAAGCTCTTCCAGTCGCAGTACGTAGTCGCGCGCCTTGGCAGGCAGATCGTCGAATTCCCTGGCGTGCGAGATGTCCTCCCACCAACCGGGCAGCTCCTCGTAAATGGGCTCGGCGCGCGCCAAATCGCTTTGCGTCATCGGCATCTCGTGGATGCGTGCCCCGTCGATCCGGTAGCCCACACACACCGGAACCGTCTCCAGGCTGGACAGCACGTCGAGCTTGGTCAGAAAGAAGTCGGTGATGCCGTTGACCCGGGTGGCGTAGCGGGCGATGACGGCGTCGAACCAGCCGCAGCGCCGGCGCCGTCCGGTGGTGACGCCGAATTCACCGCCCGTCTTCGACAGGTACTCGCCGTACTCGTCGAACAGCTCGGTGGGGAACGGGCCCGAACCCACCCGGGTGGTGTAGGCCTTGAGGATCCCCAGCACGGCGGTGATCCGGGTGGGCCCGATGCCCGACCCCACGGCGGCGCCGCCGGCCGTCGGATTCGACGACGTCACATAGGGATAGGTGCCGTGGTCGACGTCGAGCAGGGTGCCCTGCGAGCCTTCCAGCAGGACCGCTTCGCCGGCCTCCAGCGCGGTGTTGAGCAGCAGCCGGGTGTCGGCGATGCGGTGCCGGAAACCCTCGGCCTGCTCCAGCAGGGCTTCGACCACCTGGTGCGGGTCGAGCGCCTTGCGGTTGTAGATCTTGACCAGGATCTGGTTTTTCAGCTCCAGCGCGGCTTCGACCTTGTGCGTCAGCACCTCCCGGTCGAGCACGTCGGCGACCCGGATGCCGATGCGGGCGATCTTGTCCTGGTAGCAGGGCCCGATGCCGCGGCCGGTGGTGCCGATCTTCTTGTTGCCCATGTAGCGCTCGGTGACCTTGTCGATGGCCACGTGGTAGGGCAACAGCAGGTGCGCGTCGGCGGAGATGAGCAGTTTGGAGGTGTCGACGCCGCGGTCCTCGAGGCCCTTGAGCTCGTCCAGCAGGACGCCGGGATCGACCACCACCCCGTTGCCGATGACGTTGGTGACGCCGGGGGTGAGCACCCCCGACGGGATCAGGTGCAGCGCGAAATTCTCGCCGGTGGGCAAGACGACGGTGTGTCCGGCGTTGTTGCCGCCCTGGTAGCGCACCACCCACTGCACTCGCCCACCGAGCAAATCGGTGGCCTTCCCTTTGCCCTCGTCGCCCCATTGGGCGCCGATGAGGACGATTGCCGGCATGACACGCTCCCACCTGATCTCGCCTGCGTATTGTGGTCCAGCCGGTGACCCACCCTAGCCTGGCGGCCGCGCGGGCCGCCGGTGGCCGACTGAGCCGGGCAAATCAGCTTAAGCCAGGAGACGTCGCGACCGGCGCACTTGCCGTCGCGGGCGGTTTGGTCGCGCATACGCCGGTCCTGGTCGACGGGTCCAACATCAGGCACAGGCCGTTGGCGCCGCGAGCGTTCTTGGTGCCCGACCAACCCGGGTGCACCGGTTTCCCGTTCCAGCTGATCAGCGTCCAGCCATCGCGGGGGCTGCCCTGGATCACGACGATGCCCGTGTTGGGCAGCGGATCGAAAAGCAGGAGCAACGGATCGGGGTTTCTGACGGTCATCATCGTCCCGACGCCGATGGCGAATTCGCTGGAGAACGCCACCTCGGTGATACTGCCGTTCGCGGCGCGGACCGGGTTGGCGACCGCACTGGCATACATCGTCTGGAGCACGTCGTTGAAGCCGCCCGCGTTGGTCGCGGCATTGCCGTACACGGTTTGCAGCGCGCCGTTGAAACGCCTGCGGAACTCGTACCCGTTGGCGTCGGTGGATCCGGGGGCGAACATCGGCACGATCCGCAGCCCGAGCATCCACGCGACCGGTGCCAGCAGGTAGGCCAACCCGCCGAGGCTGACCTGCGGCTGGCCGTTGAAGGCGCCGGCGTCGATCTCGTTGAGCCCCGGCAACGCCTGCACATTCATCCCCAACGCGGCAGCCAACGGCGCCGCGGTCTGCTGCGTCCTGATCAACTGCGACGCGAAGATCGCGGCGACCGGGCCCTTCGCCATGAGCACGCCGGCGACGGTCTGAGCCTGCTGCTGACCAAGCGCGGTGAGCGACGCTCCGGGCGGCGCGGTGTCGATCAGGGCCGCCGCATTGGCCGTCGACTGCCCATGCCGCACCAGGTCGATCACGATCGATTCATCGGCCGAGGCCTTCGCAGATCCGTTGCACAGCAGAACAATTGAAAGCCACACGGCGCCGACGCGGCGGAACTGCCCCGTCAGCAACGGAGGCGGGTGGGGCCGGCACCCGACGCGACCAATGCGGTTCGCGCGGTTGACAAGACGACGGTAAATCGGCGAATGGTAGTTCTCCGTTCCCTCAACCACTCGTGGCGGGATTCCGCGCAACGTCGGCCCTGTGGCAGGAGTAAAGTATCCGGTTGTTTACCGGCAGCGTTGCAACAACTTTCGTAGTCGACACCATGTTGTGACTGTGTCGTTATGACGAGCACTTCCGGCGTCGCAGTGCGCATGTGGCCAGAGACGTTGGGAGCCAATGACATTGGCTACTGCGCGATTGGATGGGCTGTGACGCAAGGAGATCGAGGCGCCGCGGTCCTGGTGTTCGGCGGACGGCCCCTCTACCGACCACTGCGGGACATGCACACCCACCGGGTCACCGGCGAAACCGACGTCGACGCCGCCATCGGCCCGTATCGGCGGCTGGTCGTGCTGGGCGGCGACGCCGAGCTGGCCGCTGTGCTGACCCGGCTGTTGCGTGCCGAGCGCCTCGACATCGAGGTGGCCTACGTGCCGTGCCGGCGCACCCGCGCGACCCGGATCTATCGCCTGCCGGCCGGACGCCGGGCGGCGCGCCGCGCCGGGCGTGGTGCGCCGCGGCGGGTGCCGCTGATCCGCGACGAGACCGGGTCGGTGATCGTCGGGCGGGCCGGCTGGGTGCCGCCGGATGACGCACGGTCCATCCATGGCGAGGCGGTGGTCGACGACACCACGCTGTTCGACGGGGACGTCGCCGGGGTGTGGATCGAGCCGACGCTGGCCATGCCGGGGCTGCGCGCGGCGATCGTCGGCCGGCCGTGGCGCCACTGGGTCACCGGCCGCGCGGCCCAACTGGGCAGCACGGGCGTCGCCGTGCTGCGCGACGGTGTCTTCGCGCCCCGCACCGCGCGGCGATCGGCGTTCTACCGCCACATCGAAGGCTGGCTGCTGGTCCGCTAGTTTCGATCGGTGAGCTTCCCTGCCTCCCAACACGAATCGGTACGGCCCAGCCCGATCTTTCTAGGCCTGCTCGGGCTGACGGCCGGCGGCGGCGCGCTGGCCTGGTCGGCCGGGGCCAGCGCGCGGCCGCTGGCCTACGCCGGGGTCTTCGTCTTCGTCATCGCCGGCTGGCTGGTGTCGCTGTGCCTGCACGAATTCGGGCACGCGCTGACCGCCTGGCGGTTCGGCGATCACGATGACTCCGTGCGCGGGTACCTGACCCTGGACCCGCGCCGCTACGCCCATCCCGGGTTGTCGCTGGCGCTACCCATGGTCGTCATCCTGCTGGGCGGAATCGGCCTGCCCGGCGCGGCGGTCTACGTGCGGACCTGGTTCATGACGCCGGCCCGGCGCACCCTGGTCAGCCTTGCCGGCCCGGCGGCCAACCTCGCGCTCGCGGTGCTGCTGCTGGTGGTGACGCGGTTGTTCTTCGACCCAAGGCACGTCGTGCTGTGGTCCGGCGTGGCCTTCCTCGCGTTCCTTCAGCTCACCGCCGTGCTGCTCAACCTGCTGCCCATCCCGGGCCTGGACGGATACGACGCCCTGGAACCGCACCTGAGCCGCGACACCCAGCGGGCGCTGGCGCCGGCCAAGCAGTGGGGCTTCGTCATCTTGCTGTTCCTGCTGCTGGCCCCGGTGCTCAACCAGTGGTTCTTCGGGCTGGTGCTGTCGCTGTTCGACCTATCCGGTGTGCCGGACGTGCTGGTGGGCTGGGGCAACGCGCTGACCCGGTTCTGGAGCCGCTGGTTCTGACCCTTGCCATATATGCGCTATTGCGCATATATTTCGCGCCATGGGCGCAGGCCACAACCACACCCCGGCCGAGACGGACGACGCTCGGGTGATCCCGCGCATGGTCGCGGCCGCCGCGATCCTGGCGGCGTTCTTCGTGGTGGAGCTGGCCACCTCGCTGCTGATCAACTCGATCGCGCTGCTGGCCGACGCCGGCCACATGCTGACCGACGTCGTCGCCGTGTTCATGGGGCTGGCCGCGGTCACGCTGGCCCGCCGCGGCAGCTCGTCACCCGCCCGCACCTACGGCTGGCATCGCGCCGAGGTGTTCACCGCCGTCGCCAACGCGGCGCTGCTGATCGGCGTCGCGGTGTTCATCCTCTACGAGGCCATCCGGCGGCTCAGCGAAGCTCCGACCGTGCCCGGCGTGCCGATGATCGTGGTCGCGCTGGCGGGGCTGGCCGCCAACCTCGTCGTCGCGCTGCTGTTGCGTTCGCACTCGTCGGGCAGCCTGGCGGTCAAGGGCGCCTACATGGAGGTGGTCGCCGACACCGTGGGCAGCCTGGGCGTGCTGATCGCCGGCGTGGTGACGGTGACGACGCACTGGCCCTACGCCGACGTGGTGGTGGCCGTGCTGGTCGCGCTGTGGGTGCTGCCCCGCGCCGTCGCGCTGGCCCGCGACGCGCTGCGGATCCTCTCCGAATCGTCACCCACCCACATCGACGTCGAGGAACTGCGCGCCGCGCTCGAGGCCGTCGACGGCGTGATCGACGTGCACGACCTGCACGTGTGGACGCTCTCCCCCGGCAAGGACATGTGCACCGCACACCTGATCAGCGCCGGCGACTCGGCCCGGGTTCTGCACGACGCGCGGGCGGTGCTGTCGGCTCGCGGGCTCGAGCACGCCACCGTGCAGATCGACTGCCCCGACGACAGCGATTGTTCGGACAGCTTCTAAGGCGTCACAGCCCCAGCGCCGGGCGCGCCTCGGGGTCGCAATCGTCGAGCAGGTCCAGGCAGCGCGAGTATTCGTCGGTTTCGCCGATGGTGTCGGCGGCGCGCGCCAGGGCCGCCACACACCGCAGGAAGCCGCGGTTGGGTTCGTGCGAATAGGGCACTGGGCCAAAGCCCTTCCAGCCGTTCCTGCGCAGCTGGTCCAGGCCGCGGTGGTAGCCGGTGCGGGCGTAGGCGTAGGCGGTGATGGCCTGGTCGTCGGCCAGCGCCTGCTCGGCCAGTGCCGCCCAGGCCACCGACGCGGTCGGATGCGCGGCGGCGACGATGCCCGCCTTTTCACCGGCGAGCAGTTCCGCCTCGGCATCGGCATCTCCGGGCAGCAGGATCGGGTCGGGCCCTAGAAGATCTCCCATCGGCGTCATGGCTCTATTCTGCAGCTCGCTCGTTTTGCCCGCGTGACGCACCTCGGCCATCGCCGCGAGCCGGGTACTCGGTCGCTAAGCTCTGCAACTACCCCACGAAGCGGGAGGACAGTAGTACTCATGCCCAACCCATCCGAACCCGACCGCGGCGGCGCGCCGAAACGGCCCGGGTTCGACCCACGCGATTCGCGCACCGAACCGAGCGACGAATGGGGGGCCGAGTCCGGCTTCGACACCGGAGAAGACGCCACCGAGAGCGTCCCCATGGTCCCCACCGACTCCGAGACGGAGACCGTGGTGATCAACAGGCCCGACCCGCAGAGCGGCCCCGAAGAAATCGCGGATGGGCCGCAGCGCGAACGGCGCTTCACCGCGCCCGGCTTCGACGCCAAAGAGACCGCGATCATCAACACCACCGCCGAACCCGCCACCGAGGTGTTCGCGACGCCGCCGGGAGACGCCACCACGCAGTTCGGCGCTCCGCCCAAAGCCGCTGTCCCGCAATCGATTCCGCCGCGGTTCGGGGGGAAGCTGCGCACCTCGCGGCAGTTCAACTGGGGCTGGATACTGGCGCTGGTGGTGATCGTGCTGGCGCTGGCGGCGATCGCGATCCTGGGCACGGTGCTGCTGACCCGCGGCAAGCACGCCGGCGTCTCGCAGGAAGACCAGGTTCGTCACACCATCCAGAATTTCGACGTCGCGATCCAGCGCGGTGACCTGACCACGCTGCGCACCATCACCTGCGGCACCACCCGCGACGGCTACGCCGACTACGACGAGCACGCGTGGGACGAGACCTACCGACGGGTGTCGGCGGCCAAGCAGTATCCGGTGATCGCCAGCATCGACCAGGTGGTGGTCAACGGCCAGCACGCCGAGGCGAACGTCACCACGTTCATGGCCTATGACCCGCAGCTGCGCTCGACTCGCAGCCTGGATCTGCAGTACCGCGACGACCAATGGAAGGTCTGCCAGTCCGCCAGCGGCTAGGCAGGCCAGGTCGCTCTGCCGAGCGTGAAACTAGCTTCACATTGGGCGCCGAGCGTGAAACTAACTTCACGCTCGGCGATCGATCAGCCCACCGACTTTCCGGCGCAATGCAGGTCGGTGCAGGCCTGCACCACCCGCCCGGACATCGACGCCTCGGCCTTCTTGAGGTAGCTGCGGGGGTCGTAGACCTTTTTGACGCCGACCTCGCCGTCGACCTTGAGCACGCCGTCATAGTTGGCGAACATGTGACCGGCGATCGGGCGGGTGAACGCGTACTGGGTGTCCGTGTCGACGTTCATCTTCACCACTCCGTAGCGCAGCGCCTCCTCGATCTCCGACGTCAGCGACCCGGACCCGCCGTGGAAGACGAAGTCGAACGGCTTGGCCTCGGCGGGCAGTCCCAGCCTGGCCGCGGCCACCTGCTGGCCCTGCGCCAGGATGTCGGGGCGCAGCTTGACGTTGCCGGGCTTGTAGACCCCGTGGACGTTGCCGAAGGTGGCGGCGAGCAGGTACTTGCCGTGCTCGCCGTGGCCCAGCGCGTCGATGGTCTTCTCGAAGTCGTCGGGGGTGGTATAGAGCTTGTCGTTGATCTCGTTGGCGACGCCGTCCTCTTCGCCGCCCACCACGCCGATCTCGATCTCGAGGATGATCTTGGCGGCCGCCGCGTCCTTGAGCAGGTCGCGCGCGATCACCAGGTTCTCGTCGATCGGCACGGCCGAGCCGTCCCACATGTGTGACCCGAACAGCGGGTCTTTGCCCGCCGCGACCCGTTCGGCCGAGATGGCCAGCAGCGGGCGGACATAGGTGTCCAGCTTGTCCTTGGGGCAATGGTCGGTGTGCAGCGCAACGTTGACCGGATATCTGTCGGCGATGCAGCGGGTGAACTCGGCCAGCGCCACCGCACCGGCCACCATGTCCTTGACACCCAGCCCCGAGGCGAATTCCGCACCGCCGGTGGAGAATTGGATGATTCCGTCGCTGCCGGCGTCGGCGAAGCCTTTGAGGGCCGCGTTGACCGTCTCCGACGACGTGCAGTTGATCGCCGGGAAGGCATAGGCATCCTCCTTGGCGCGTCGCAGCATCTCGGCGTAGACCTCGGGCGTGGCGATGGGCATCAGACACCTCCTGACGGC
This sequence comes from Mycobacterium sp. 1245801.1, assembly GCF_001673055.1. Lineage (NCBI taxonomy): Bacteria > Bacillati > Actinomycetota > Actinomycetes > Mycobacteriales > Mycobacteriaceae > Mycobacterium > Mycobacterium sp. 1245801.1. The sequence continues at coordinate 19,994 of NZ_LZKY01000252.1, read as the reverse complement.
TGGTCCTACCCAACCACGGATGCGTGGTCGACAGCTACCCGGCGAAGCGCGGCGCGGGTTAGTACGGGCCTTAAGGTCCGGTCCGTGCGGGCCGGGGTCGTTTCGCCGGTATGTTGAGGAATCATGAGCACCGCCGTGACGGCCCTGCCCGACATCTTCGACCCCATGTACTGGTTGGGCGCCAACGGCGTCTTCGGTTCGGCGGTGCTGCCCGGCATCCTGATCATCGTCTTCATCGAGACCGGGCTGCTGTTTCCGCTGTTGCCGGGCGAGTCGCTGCTGTTCACCGGCGGCCTGCTGGCGGCGCACCCCAATCCGCCGGCCAGCATCTGGGTGCTGGCCCCCGCCGTCGCCACCGTGGCGATCCTCGGCGACCAGACCGGGTATTTCATCGGCCGGCGCATCGGCCCGGCGCTGTTCAAGAAGGAAGACTCGCGGTTCTTCAAGAAGCACCATGTGACCGAGTCGCACGCGTTCTTCGAGAAGTATGGCCCCTGGGCGATCATCCTGGCCCGGTTCGCGCCGTTCATCCGGACGTTCACACCGGTGGTCGCCGGGGTGTCCTACATGCGCTACCCGGTGTTTTTGGGCTTCGACATCGTCGGCGGCATCCTCTGGGGCGGCGGCGTGACGCTGGCCGGCTACTTTCTGGGCAACGTGCCGTTCGTGCACCACAACCTGCAGAAGATCCTGCTGGCCATCCTGCTCGTCTCGCTGATGCCGGCGTTCGTCGCCGCCTGGCGCAGCTATCGGGGACGCCGCCACGCGCACAGCGCCGAGGACCGCGAACCCGAGCGGCTGCCGGCGGCCGAATAGCCGGCCACCGCCGGCGCGGGATCAGAGCGCGACTTTGAAGTCGCAGCCCGTCTTGGCGCGGACGTCCTCGACCGTGACGCCGGGCTGCAATTCGGTGAGCACCAGCCCCTGTCCCGGTTCGACGTCGAAGACGCACAGGTTGGTGATGATCATGTCGACCACGTTCTTGCCGGTGAGCGGCAGCGTGCACTGGCTGAGGATCTTCGGGCTGCCGTCTTTGGCGGTGTGATCCATCAGCACGATCACGCGCTTGACCCCGGACACCAAATCCATTGCGCCGCCTGGGCCTTTGACCATCTTGCCGGGCACCATCCAGTTGGCCAGGTCGCCGTTTTCGGCGACCTCGAGCGCGCCCAGGATGGACAGGTCGATGTGGCCGCCGCGGATCATCGCGAAGGAATCGGCGCTCGAGAAGAAGCTCGACCCGGGCAGGCTGGTGATGGTCTGCTTGCCCGCGTTGATCAGATCGGGGTCGACGGTGTCCTCGCTCGGGTAGGCCCCGATGCCGAGCAGGCCGTTCTCCGATTGCAGGGTGACCTTGATGCCGTCGGGAATGAAGTTGGCCACCAACGTCGGGATGCCGATGCCCAGGTTGACGTAGAAGCCGTCGCGCAGTTCCTGGGCGGCGCGCTGGGCCATCCGCTCGCGAAGGGGGCTGTCGCTTTTCAGCGCGGCGCCGCCGCTGGTGGTGCGGAACTCGATGCGCTTCTCGTAGCCGGTGCCCTCGATGATGCGGTCGACGTAGATGCCGGGGGTGTGGATCAGGTCGGGATCCAGCTCGCCGACCTCGACCAGCTCCTCCACCTCGGCGACGGTGACCGCGCCGCAGGTGGCGACCATCGGGTTGAAGTTGCGCGCCGTCTTGCGGTACACGAGATTGCCGGCGGTGTCGCCCTTCCACGCCTTGACGATCGCGACGTCGGCCCGGATGCCTTCTTCCAGAACGTATTCGATGCCGTCGAAGACCCGGGTGTCCTTGCCCTCGGCGAGGTTGGTGCCGAACGCGGTGCGGGTGTAGAAGCCGGGGATGCCCGCGCCGCCGGCGCGCAACTTCTCCGCCAGCGTGCCCTGCGGCGTCAACACCAGGTCCAGCTCACCGGCCAGCACCTGGCGCTCGAATTCCTTGTTCTCGCCGACGTAGGACGCGATCACCTTCTTCACCTGGCGTCCCTTGAGCAGCAGTCCCATGCCGAAATCGTCTACGCCGGCGTTGTTTCCGACGATGGTGAGGTCCTTGATGCCGCTGTCGACCAGGGCCTGGATCAGCTTCTCCGGAATGCCGCACAGACCGAATCCGCCAGCGGCGATGGTGATGCCGTCCTTCAGCAGGCCGTGCAGAGCCGACTCTGCGTCGTGGTGAACCTTATTGCTCACAGGGTGCTCCCGTTCTTCGACTCGGCGGAGACGTTACAGGCGGCCTCCATGAGCATCCACCCCGACAGCTGCACCGACAGGTCCCGCTCGGCGACCTCGGAGGCCATCACCGCGCCCTCGACGAATTCCGCTTCTTTGCCGCCCGCCGTGGGCAGCTGGGCGTCGCGGTCCCAGAACGGGCCGAACACCGGCAGCCCGTCCACCGTCTGCCTGTTGTCCCAGGCCGCCTTCGCGCTGGCCAGCACGATCCGCCGGGCGGTGTCGCGCGCCAGCGCGTCGTCGGCCGACTCCCCCGGCAGCGTGGTGGCCACCAGCGCCAGGTAGCGGGCGGTCACCCCGGCGAACAGACCGCCGTCCCCGCCGCCGGCCCCGGCCAGCACGCCCGCCGGCGCCATGTGTTCGTCCACCGCCGCGACCAGCCGGTGCACCCGGGCGGCGTGACGCTGCCTGACCTCGACCGCGGTGCGGGCGGCCAGCTCGGTCTCCAGCCCGAGCACCACGCCCTGGCAGTAGGTGTACTGCGCGCGCACCAGCGAACCGTCCTTGACGCCGTCGAACACCAGGTGGGTCTCCGGGTCGATCAACGTCTGGTCGATCCAATTCCCCATCTGCTCAGCGCGTTTCAGGTGGTCGCCGTAACGCGCGAGGAAAATCCCGGCCGGGCCGTTGGCCGGGGCGTTGAAGAACTGGTCGGACTTGCGCCAGGGGATCCCGCCGCCGTCCTCGGGCGCCCAGGCCTTGACGAACTGCGCGGCGAGCTTGGGCAGGGCGCGGCGGCGCTGCACGCCGGCGATCCGGGCGGCGCGTTCGAGCGCCAGCGCCAGCCAGGCCATGTCGTCGTAGTAGCTGTTGACCCAGGAGAAGTTGTTGCGCAGCCGGTGCGAGCGGACCTGCCGGTTGATCTCGGTGTGGCGGTGCGGCTGCGGATCCCGCTGCTGGGCGTCGACCAGGCAATCGAGCAGATGCGCCTGCCACCAGTAGTGCCAGGTGCCGAACCAGCGGTCGCGCCGCGTCGCCGGCCAGGCGACCACCCCCAGCTGCGTCGCGGGAAGTCCCCAGAGGCGTTTCAGGTGTCGTTGCGTGACAGCGGCTTCGCTGCTGGCCGCGCGGTTGACCCAGAGCTGATCCATACCTGTCGATCCTGCCGCACCCGGTTGACTGTGCGCGTACGGCGTCCGGGCTACCAGGCCTGGGACAGATCGGCGTGCTGCTTGACCCAGGCGTGCATGGCGATGCCGGCGGCGACGCCGGCGTTGATGCTGCGCGTGGAGCCGAACTGCGCGATCGACACCGTCAGCGTTGCGCCCGTGCGGGTGTCGTCGGTGATGCCGGGGCCCTCCTGACCGAACACCAGCAGGCACTCGCGTGGCAGCGTGGCCTCCTCCAGGCGCGCGGCGCCCGGCACGTTGTCGACGGCCACCACCGTCAGGCCGGCGTCGGCCGCGAAGTCGAGCAGCTCGGCGGTGCTGTCGTGATGGCACAACCGCTGATAGCGATCGGTGACCATGGCGCCCCGGCGATTCCACCGCCGCCGCCCCACGATGTGCACGGTGTGCACCGCGAAGGCGTTGGCGGTGCGCACCACCGAACCGATATTGGCGTCGTGGCCGAAGTTCTCGATCGCGACGTGCAGGGGATGCCGGCGCCGGTCGATGTCGGCGATGATCGCCTCGCGCGTCCAGTACCGGTAGGCGTCGACGACGTTGCGAGTGTCGCCCTCGCGCAACAGGATTGGGTCATAGCGCGGGTCGTCGGGGAGCTCGCCCCGCCACGGGCCGACGCCGGCGGGCGGGGTCGCGGACCATTCGGTGGGCCCAGGTCCGCTCATCGCTGCGTCCACACCCCGGCGTGCGTGCCGTCGATGGCCAGCGTCGCGTACAGCAGCGCGTCGTTGATCTCGCCCTCGGTGCACAGTGACGCGTTGACGTGCACCGCATCCAACGACGCGTCGGGCAGGATCAGCACCGACGACCCGTAGGTCGAGCAGGCCGGGTTCAGTCCCGGGGCGGGCAGGGTCGGCGAGGCCAGCAGCATCATCGGCCCGCCGCGCTTGACGGACTCGTCGCGGTAGCGGGCCGCGACGGCGGTGGCCTCCAACCCCAACAGCATGTAGCCGTTGCCGGTGAACGCTCCCGGATCACCCAGCTGCATCTTGGTCACCGGCTTGCCGTCGGCGCGCCACGCCGACAGGCTGGCGGTCTTGACCGCGAGTCCGCCGCTGTCGTTGGGGTTGGTGGGCAGCAGCCCCACCGGGAAGGCGACCGGGTAGGCCGACGAGCTGTCCGGGATCCGGTCGCGCGGCGAGTAGCCGTAGACGCCGCGCACCTGGCTTCGATCCTTCAGCGGCCCAAGGCAAACCGTGCCGGTAAGCCGGTCGCGGGACGCCGAGAGCGGCGCGGGGACGTCGCGCACATTGGTGGTCTTCGCTTGGAAGGATTTGTCACAGCTGCCCAGGCCCGCGGTCTCGAGGGGGTGGGCCAGCGCGCCGTAGAGCCCGAAGCGGATGTCCTCGGCTTTGGCGTGCGGGTCCTTGGCCGAGGCCGGGCTGGCGTCGACGTCGACCAGCACGTAGTCGCCGTCCCAGCGCAGATTCGACACCGACATGTTCCAGCCCAGCAGCGCCAGCGATTCACCGAGCCGCGCGCCCTGGGCGCCGTAGGGACGCACCGGCTGGCTGGACGACGAGCAGCCGGCCAGGCAGGCCACCACGCACGCGAGCATCGCGAGGGCGCTACGCATGATTCAGCGGCTCGGGCTACAAAGATCAGCCGGCAACTAGCTCAGCCCCAGGTCGGCGAGCCCGAGCACGCTTCGATAGGGCAGCCCCTCGGCCTCGATGGCCTCGGCGGCGCCGGTGGCGCGGTCCACCACCGTGGCCACCCCCACCACGTCGCCACCCGCCTCCTGCACGGCGCGCACCGCGGTCAGCGCCGAGTTGCCGGTGGTGCTGGTGTCCTCGACGACCAGCACCCGCTTGCCGGATACCTCGGAGCCTTCGATAAGGCGTTGCAGCCCATGGGTTTTCGCGGACTTGCGCACCACGAAGGCGTCGATCGGCCGGCCCGGCGCGTGCATGACGGCGGTGGCCACCGGGTCGGCGCCCAGCGTCAGGCCGCCGACGACGGCGTAGTCCCAGTCGCTGGTCAGGTCGCGCATCAGCGTGCCGATCAATGCCGAGGCGCGGTGGTGCAGGGTGGCCCGGCGCAGGTCGACGTAGTAGTCGGCCTCCGTGCCGGAGGACAGCGTGACCCGCCCGTGCACCACCGACAGGCGCCGCACCAGCTCCGCCAGCTCTTCGAGGTCAGGTCCGGCCACGGCCACTCCCAATTCGTTTGGTGACGGCCCGCATCAGGGTCCGCGGCAGCAGGCGCTCGGCGGCGATGATCGCCTTGTACTGCAGGCCCGGAACGCTGATCACCTTGCCGCGGGCGATATCGGCCAGGCTCTGGCTGACCACATCGTCGACCTCGAGCCACATGAACGACGGCGACTTGGCCATGTCGATCCCGGCGCGGTCGTGAAATTCGGTGTGCACGTAGCCCGGGCACACGGCGTGCACGGACACCCCGGTGCCCTGCAGGCCCACCGACAGGCCCTCGCTGAACGAGATCACCCACGCCTTGGACGCCGAATACGTCGACCCGCGCCCGGGCACCAGCCCGGCGATGCTGGCGATGTTGACGACGGTGCCCGCGCCGGCCGCCAGCATGGCGGGCAGCGCGGCGCGGGTCAGGTGCATGACCGCGGTGACGTTGACGTCGAGCTGGGACTGCAGCAGCGCGGGGTCGGCGGACCAGAAGTCGCCGGAGGTGCCGAAGCCGGCATTGTTGACCAGGACGCGCACTCCCCCGGCCGCGAGCCGGTCACAGACGCGCTGACGGCCGGCCGTATCGGCCAGGTCGGCGGGCAGGATCTCGACGGAGCCGGAGTGTTGCTGCAGTTCCTCGGACAGTCTGGTCAGGCGGTCGACATCGCGGGCGACCAGGACCAGGTCGTAACCGTCGCTGGCATAGCGTCGCGCGAACCCGGCGCCGATTCCGGACGTAGGCCCGGTGATCAGGGCGACGGGGCGAGGCATGAGCGACATCCTAATGACGTCGGCAGCACCGGCCTTGCGGCCACCCGGGGCCCGCCGTCAGCGCTGATAGTTGCTGGCCTGCTGGCCGTTGCGCCCGGACGGCGGTGGGCGGCGGATGGTCTCCGAACGCCCGTCGGCGGGCTGGGGCTGGTCGCGGCGCAGCGGCTCGGCGGCGCGGCGCCCCGACGGCGAGTCGGGGCCGAGCAGCCCCGCCACGTCCTGCTGCGCGCGCCGGGGCGGCAGCTCCGCGCGGCCCGCGGGCGCCAGCGGCCGGCTGGGTGAGGCGTTGCGCAGTCCGGACGGCGGCCCGGCCTCCTGCGGGGCCTCCTCCGGCAGCGGCGGCAGCACCCGCAACAGGTCGTTGAACTGGCGCACGGTGCGCAGGCCCTCGTCCCACTCGGTGCGCGTGCTGGTGATCGGCAAGGCCACCAGCGTCCAGTTCTGCTCGTTCCACATGATCTCGGCGCTGTCCGGTGCGGTGTGCGCGAAGGTGACCATCCGGCGGTCGCAGGCCCGGCGGGCGGCGTCGAGGTTGGTGGAGTACACCATCCGCGGCCCGATCGCTCCCAACAGCCAAATGTCGCTCTCCCGTGGCTCTTTGAGCCCCTTGAGGCGCAGGTCCACCACCACGTTGGTGCCCACCTTGCGGTGCAGCGCGATGACGGTGGCGACCTCTTCGAGGTCGAAGATATAGACGGCCTCACCGCGAATCTGGCCCAGCACCACGTTCTGGGCGGCGACGTCGCCCACCGTCGACATCACGCCGCGCTTCCAGCGCTTGAGGATGTCGGTCGATTCAGGCTCGTAGTCGAATCCGTGCGATCGCGCCCACGACTTGCGGCGCCTGCTGCGCCCGCGCCGCCGATCGATGTCGACGTACAGCAACACCCCCGCACCGACAAAGCACAGCGCGGAGAGCGTGAACCAGAGGGGGACCATCCAAAACAGGGTATCTGCTATTGGCCCGGAACACAGAAGGCGACCAGGTCACAACCCAATCACAGCTGCGCCCGCCCGGGCGCATAAGCGCCGAACGTCGACTTGTTGCGGCGGTTGGTGCGAAATACCCGCAACAAGTCGACGCCTCTGCGCGCTTAGCCCAGAATCAGCGAGTCACCGTCGGGGCTGACGTTCACCGGAACGGTGTCGCCGTCGTGCACGTCGCCGGCCAGCAACATCTTGGCCAGCTGGTCGCCGATGGCCTGCTGCACCAGCCGGCGCAACGGCCGCGCGCCGTAGACCGGGTCGAATCCGCGATGGGCCAGCCACTGCTTGGCCGGCAGCGACACCTCGAGCGTGAGGCGACGCTGCGCCAGCCGCTTCTGCAGCTGGGCCAGCTGGATGTCGACGATCGACACCAGCTCGCCGGGCTCGAGGCCATCGAAGATGATGACGTCGTCGAGCCGGTTGATGAACTCCGGCTTGAACGCCGAGCGCACCGCGGCCATCACCTGCTCCTCGCTGCCACCCGATCCCAGGTTGGAAGTCAGGATCAGGATGGTGTTGCGGAAGTCGACGGTGCGGCCCTGCCCGTCGGTCAGCCGGCCCTCGTCGAGCACCTGCAGCAGCACGTCGAACACGTCCGGGTGGGCCTTTTCGATCTCGTCGAACAGGATCACCGTGTAGGGACGCCGCCGCACCGCCTCGGTCAGCTGACCGCCCTGGTCGTAGCCGATGTATCCCGGCGGGGCGCCGACCAGCCGCGCGACGGAATGCTTCTCGCCGTACTCGCTCATGTCGATGCGCACCATGGCGCGTTCGTCGTCGAACAGGAACTCCGCCAGCGCCTTGGCCAGCTCGGTCTTACCGACACCGGTCGGCCCGAGGAACATGAACGAGCCGGTGGGCCGGTTGGGGTCGGCGACGCCGGCCCGGGAACGCCGTACGGCATCGGAGACGGCCGTCACGGCCCTCTTCTGCCCGATGACGCGCTTGCCCAGCTCCTCTTCCATGCGCAGCAGCTTGGCGGTCTCGCCCTCGAGCATCCGGCCGGCGGGGATGCCGGTCCACGCCGACACCACCTCGGCGATGTCGTCGGGCCCAACCTCCTCCTTGAGCATGACGTTCTCCCGCGCTTCGGCCTGGGGCAGCGCCGCGTCGAGCTTCTTCTCGACCTCGGGGATGCGGCCGTAGCGCAGCTCGGCGGCCTTGGCCAGGTCGCCGTCGCGCTCGGCGCGCTCGGACTCCCCGCGCAACGCCTCCAACTGCTCCTTGAGCTCGCGGACGACGTCGATGGCGTTCTTCTCGTTCTGCCAGCGGGTGGTCAGCTCGGCCAGCTTCTCCTTCTGGTCGGCCAGCTCGGAGCGCAGCTTCTCCAGCCGCTCCTTGGACGCCTCGTCCTCCTCCTTGGCCAGCGCCATCTCCTCGATCTCGAGGCGGCGCACCAAGCGCTCGACCTCGTCGATCTCGACGGGCCGGGAGTCGATCTCCATCTTCAGCCGGCTGGCGGCCTCGTCGACCAGGTCGATGGCCTTGTCCGGCAGGAACCGCGCGGTGATGTAGCGGTCGGACAGCGTCGCCGCGGCGACCAGCGCCGAGTCGGTGATGCGCACGCCGTGGTGCACCTCGTAGCGGTCCTTCAGCCCGCGCAGGATGCCGACGGTGTCCTCCACCGAGGGCTCGCCGACCAGCACCTGCTGGAAGCGGCGCTCCAGCGCGGCGTCCTTCTCGATGTACTTGCGGTACTCGTCGAGCGTGGTGGCGCCGACCAGCCGCAGCTCGCCGCGGGCCAGCATCGGCTTGATCATGTTGCCGGCGTCCATCGCGCCCTCGCCGGTCGCGCCGGCGCCGACGATGGTGTGCAGCTCGTCGATGAAGGTGATGATCTGCCCGGCGGAGTTCTTGATGTCGTCGAGGACGGCCTTGAGCCGTTCCTCGAACTCGCCGCGGTACTTCGCGCCGGCCACCATCGAGCCCAGGTCCAGGCTGATGACGGTCTTGTCGCGCAGGCTCTCGGGCACGTCGCCGGCGACGATGCGCTGGGCCAGGCCCTCCACGATCGCGGTCTTGCCGACGCCGGGCTCGCCGATCAGCACCGGGTTGTTCTTGGTGCGCCGACTCAGCACCTGCACGACGCGGCGAATCTCGTTGTCCCGCCCGATAACCGGGTCGAGTTTGCCGTCGCGGGCGCGGGCCGTCAGGTCGGTGGAGTACTTCTCCAGCGCCTGGTAGGTCGCCTCGGGCTCCGGGCTGGTGACCCGGGCGCTGCCGCGCACCTTGACGAAGCCATCGCGCAGGGCCTGCGGCGAGGCGCCGTGTCCGGTCAGCAGCTTGGCGACGTCGGAATCCCCGGTGGCCAGGCCCACCAGCAGGTGCTCGGTGGACACGTATTCGTCGTCCATCTCGGTCGCGAGCTGCTGGGCGGTGGTGATCGCGGCCAGCGATTCACGGGACAACTGCGGCTGCGAGTTGGCCCCGCTGGCCTGGGGCAGCCGGTCCAGCAGGCGCTGGGCCTCGGTGCGGATGGTGGCGGGCTCGACGCCGACAGCCTCCAGCAGCGGACCGGCGATGCCGTCGGCCTGCGTCAACAGCGCCATCAGCAGATGGGCGGGCCGGATCTCCGGGTTACCCGCCGCCGAGGCGGCCTGGAGTGCCGAAGTCAGTGCCGCTTGGGTCTTGGTTGTCGGGTTGAAAGAGTCCACGACACCTCCGTTCGTCGGTAGGGAAAATGCTTCTCGGCTTGTTCAACGCCGTCAAGGTTGAGTCTGTTCCGCTCAAGTCTAACGAGTTTTGAGCACTGCGGCGTAGGGGGTACCCCCGTAGCGATGACGCAGACGATGCAACCCCCCGACCAGGCCGACGCCGACCCGGAGACACGGCCGCGCCGGAGCGCCGGCGTGTGGCTGGCCGCCGTGGCCGCCGCCCTGGCGTTCGCCGGCCTGCTGGCGGTCGGGTTCCACACCGATCTCAGCGGCGGTAGCCCGTCGGCGGTCCCGCAGGCCGGGACGCTGCAGGTCAGCGGGACGGGCATGACGAAGACGCTGCCCTGCCACGCCGGTTATTTGTCGGTGAGCGGGCAGCAGAACACCGTCACCCTCACCGGGCACTGCACCAGCGTCAGCGTCTCCGGCAGCGGCAACCACGTCGCGGTCGACAGCACCGACGCGGTCAGCGCGTCGGGGAACGACAACGTCGTTCTCTACCACTGGGGTTCACCCAAGATCGCCAACGTCGGGACGGCCAACGTCGTCCGACAGGGCTGACCCGGCGGCGGCCGAGCCTACAATCGGGGCCCGTGAGCCTGGAGGACGCCGAAGCGCTGCGGGTGCTGCGTGACGCCTTCGCGCCCGCGGACTCGGCCGGTGACTCCGCGCTCGTCCATCGCTTCTACACCCAGTGGTTCGCCCTCGACGGCTCGGTGCGTGATCTGTTCCCGCCCGAAATGGCCGCCCAGCGGCTCGCTTTCGGGCGCGCGCTGCACTGGGTGTTCGGCGAGCTGGTCGCCCGGCGCGCGCAGGAGCCGGTGGCTTTTCTGGCCCAGCTCGGCCGCGACCATCGCAAATACGGTGTGCTGCCGGCCCATTACGAGACCCTGCGGCGCGCGCTGCTCTCGACGCTGCGCGCGCACGTCGGTGCGGCGTGGACCGACGCCGTGGAGGCGGCGGCCCGGCAGTCGCTGAACCTGATCACCGGGGTGATGAGCGGCGCCGCGGACGCCGAGGAGGGCCCCGCCTGGTGGGACGGCACCGTCATCGAACACATGCGGGTGTCGCGCGATCTCGCGGTCGTGCGGCTGCAACTCGACCAGCCGATGCACTACCACCCCGGCCAGTACGTCGACGTCCACGTGCCGCAGTGTCCGCACCGGTGGCGGTATTTGAGTCCCGCCATTCCGGCCGACCCGGGCGGCGGCATCGAGTTCCACGTCCGCCTGGTTCCCGGCGGCCTGGTCAGCACCGCGATCGTCGGCGAAACCCGCATCGGCGACCGGTGGCGGCTGTCCAGCCCGCACGGCGGCCTGCGGGTCGACCGCGAGGGCGGCGACGTGCTGATGGTCGCCGGCAGCACGGGCCTGGCGCCGCTGCGGGCGCTGATCATGGACCTGTCCCGGTTCGCGGTGAACCCGCGCATCCATCTGTTCTTCGGCGCCCGGTACCGTTGCGAACTCTACGATCTGCCGACCCTGTGGCAGGTCGCCTCGCACAATCCGTGGCTGTCGGTGTCTCCCGTCTCCGAGTACAACAGCGACCCGTCCTGGGCCGCGGACTATCCCGACGTCACGCCGCCGCGCGGCCTGCACGTGCATCAGATCGGGCGGCTGCCCGACGTGGTGACCAAGTACGGCGGCTGGGGTGACCGGCAGATCCTGGTCTGCGGGGGGCCGGCGATGGTCAGCGCCACCAAGGATGCCCTGATCGCCAAAGGCGCTCCGCCCGAACGCATTCAGCATGACCCGCTATGGAGGTAGCCATGCACGTCGTCACCCTGCGCGATCCGTCGTCGCCGCTGGTCGCTCAGTTCGTTCCCGAGGCGGGGATGATCGGCACGTCGCTGCGCGACGCCGGTGCGGAGCTGCTGGGCCAGCGCCGCGGCCTGGACGCCTACGTCTCCGATGGCAAGACGATGGGGATCCCCATCCTGTACCCGTGGGCAAATCGGTTGGGCGAGAACACCTATACCGCCCAGGACGTCACCGTGACCTTGACGCCGGGAGAAAACGGTGTGCGCGCCGATCCCAACGGGCTACCCATCCACGGCGTCCTGGCCGCCTACCCCGGTTGGCGGGTGACGGCCGAGACCGACAGCGAGCTGATCGCCGAACTGGATTTCGGTGCCGATCCCCGATTGCTGGCCAGCTTCCCGTATCCGCACGTGCTGACGGTCGCGGTGCGGCTGGCCGACCGGACGCTGACGGTTCGGGCCACGGTGGACGCGACCGGGGATCGGGCCGTGCCGCTGTGCTTCGGGTTTCATCCCTACCTGCAACTGCCCGACGCCCCGCGGGCCGACTGGGTCATCGAGACACCGCCGTTGCGGCATCTGGGCCTCGACGACACCGGGCTGCCCACCGGCGCTTCCGAGCCGCAGCCGGCCCGGCGAGAGGCATTGGGCGACAACACGTTCGACGACGCCTACGACGGGGTGGCCGACGGCGCGGTGTTCGCGGTGTCCGGCGGCGGTCGGCGCATCGAGGTGCATTACGAGCAGGGCTATCCGGCGGCGCAGATTTTCGCGCCGGCGCCCGACGACCCCACAAAGACGATCGTGTGCTTCGAGCCGATGACCGCACCGACCGACGCGCTGCGCCGGGGCGGCTACCGCTGCGCGCTACCGGGCGAGCGGGCCGTCACGCAATTTTCGATCCGGGTGGGCTCGCAGTGACCACTCGGGTCACTGCCGCTGTCTGGTGGTCATCAGGCGAATGCGAAAAGCGCTAGCAGATGTGCTAGCGCTTTTGCGAAGGTCGTATGCGTGTCGGAGACAACCCTTGGGGCGCAAGGGAAACCGACCGAGAGTCAGCGTCCCCGGCGCGGCTGCCACACCACCAGCGCGGTGCTCTTGGGCACCACCGCCACGTCGCGGCGCTGGCTGGCGCGGACCTGCGAAAGCTCCTCGGTCAACTCCTTGACCCGGGCCTGCAGCGCTTCGACCTGATTGGTCAGCTCGATGATCCGCTTGATGCCGGCGAGGTTGACGCCCTCGTCCTGCGACAGGCGCTGCACCTCGCGCAACAGGTCCACGTCGTGCTCCGAATACCGCCGTCCCCCACCGGAAGTCCGGCGCGGGCTGACCAGGCCGAGGCGGTCGTAGGTGCGCAGCGTTTGGGCGTGCATGCCGGCCAGCTCGGCGGCCACCGAGATCATGAAGGTCCGGGCGTCCTCTTTTCGTGAATTGCTCGAGCCCTTGGCCATCAGCGATTACCTGCCCATCCGGCCCGGGGGTCGAAGCCGCTGGCGCGCTCGGCGGCGGCGTACGCCTCCAGCGCCTCCTGGGCGGCCCCCTCCAAATTCGGTGGAACGGCGACCTTTACGGTCACCAGCAAGTCGCCGTTGCCGCCGCTGCGCTTGGGAACGCCACGCCCGCGCACCCGCAGGATGCGGCCGTCGGCGGTGCCCTTGGGCACCCGGACACCGACCTTGCCGTCCAGGGTGGGCACCGAAATGGTTGAGCCCAAAGCCAACTCGGTGAAACTGACCGGCACCGTCACCGTCAGGTCGTCGCCGTCGCGGCCGAACACCTTGTCCGGGCGCACATGCACCGTCACGTACAGGTCACCCGAGGGCGCACCGCGCAACCCCGCCTCACCCTGGCCGGGCAGCCGGATGCGCTGTCCGTCCTCGACGCCCGGCGGGATCCGCACGTTGATGGTGCGGGTCCGGGTGGTGACGCCGGTGCCCTTGCACTCGTCGCAGGGGTGCTCGATGATCGAGCCGCTGCCCCGGCAATCGGTGCAGGGCTCGGAGAATCCGAACGCGCCCTGGTTGCGGTTGATCACGCCGGAACCGTTGCAGGTGGGACACACTTTCGGGCTGGTGCCCGGCCGCGCGCCACTGCCATGGCAGTTGGTGCACGGCGCCGGGCTGGTCAGCCGCAGCGGCATCGCCACGCCCTTGGCGGCCTCGACGAAATCCAGCTGGGTTTCGGTCTCGAGGTCGTTACCGCGGCGGGGCCGGCTGGGCCGGGCACCCGAACCGCGCCCGAACAGCCCGCCGAACAGGTCACCGATGTTGGTGCCGCCGCTTCGGCCGGCCGCGTCGAACAAATCGTTGAGGTTGAACTCGGCGCCATCACCACCGACGTTGAAGCCCCCGAACCCGCCGCTGTCGAACCGGCGCCCGCCGAATCCACCGCCGGCGAACAGCCTTCGGGTTTCGTCGTATTCCTTGCGCTTGGCCGGATCCGACAAGACGTTGTGCGCCTCGGAGACCGCTTTGAAGCGTTCACCGGCGGCCGGGTTGTCGGGGTTCGCGTCCGGGTGCAGATCGCGCGCCAACTTGCGGTAGGCGCGTTTGATCTCTTCTGGGCTGGCGTCAGAGGAGACGCCCAGCTCCTTATAGAAGTCCTTTTCGACCCATTCACGCTGGGCCATGTCGCGTCACCCCCTCACCTTTCTTCTGTTGTGTTGATTGTCTGCCTTATTCACCGGACGCGTCGGCGTTGTCGTCCGTGTCGGCCGGTTCGCTTTCGGCGGACTCGGGTGCGGCAGCCGCTCCATCCTCGTCGGCGACCGTGTCGACGACACCGACCAGGGCGTGACGCAGCACCTGATCACCCAGCTTGTAACCCTGCCGCATGACGGTGCCGATCACCGGCCGGGACCCGTCGCCCTCGTGCTGCACCGCTTCGTGCAGCACCGGGTCGAAGTCCTCGCCCTCCTCGCCGAACGCCGTCAGGCCAAGGCCGTTCAGCGCGCTTTCCAGCTTGTCGGCGACCGACTTCAGCGGTCCGGACTCCAGATCGCCGTGCTTGCGGGCGCGGTCGAGATCGTCGAGCACGCCCAGCAATTGGTTGACGACGGCGGCCTTGGCCCGGTCCGCCGCGGCCTGCTGATCGCGCAGCGCCCGCTTGCGGTAGTTGGCGAAGTCGGCCTGCACCCGTTGCAGATCGGCGGTGAGCTCGGCGACTTTGCCATCGGCTTGCTGCGCCGGTTCGCCGGCCGGCGCCCCTCCCGGCGTGTCGCCGGGAGGGGCCTGCCGCACTTCACCGGTCTCAGGGTCGATTCGCCGCTTGTCGGTGATCGTCACCTGTTCGTGTGGATTGCTTTCCGTCACTTGGACTCCCGGTCATCGTCGACCACCTCCGCGTCCACGACGTCGTCAGCGGAGCCAGACCCGTCGCCCGCCGCGCCCCCACCGGCCTGCTCGCCGGCGGCCTGCGTGGCCTCGTAGATCGCCTGTCCGAGCGCCTGCGACTCCTGGCCCAGCTTCTCCATCGCCGCCTTGATCGCGGCGATGTCGGTGCCGCCCAGGGCGGTCTTGGCCTCGGCGATCGCGGCGTCGACCTTGGACAGCGTGTCCTCGGGGACCTTCGAGCCGCCCTCGGCTTCGCGCTGGTCCTTGACGAACTTCTCCGTCTGGTAGACCAGCGATTCGGCCTGGTTGCGAACGTCGGCCTCTTCGCGACGCTGACGGTCCTCCTCGGCGTGCGCCTCGGCGTCCTTGATCATCCGGTCGATCTCCTCCTTGGACAGGCCGGAGCCCTCCTGGATCTTGATCGTGTTCTCCTTGCCGGTGCCCTTGTCCTTGGCCGTGACGTGCACGATGCCGTTGGCGTCGATGTCGAAGGTGACCTCGATCTGCGGGACGCCGCGCGGAGCCGGCGGGATGCCGGTCAGCTCGAAGGAGCCGAGCAGCTTGTTGTGCGAAGCGATTTCGCGCTCACCCTGGTAGACCTGGATCTGCACCGACGGCTGGTTGTCGTCGGCCGTGGTGAAGGTCTCCGACCGCTTGGTGGGGATCGTGGTGTTGCGTTCGATGAGCTTGGTCATCACGCCGCCCTTGGTCTCGATGCCCAGGCTCAGCGGCGTAACGTCAAGCAGCAGAACGTCTTTCACCTCACCCTTCAAAACCCCGGCCTGAAGAGCCGCTCCCACCGCTACAACTTCATCGGGGTTGACGCCCTTGTTGGGCTCCTTGCCACCGGTGAGTTCCTTGACCAGGTCGGTCACCGCGGGCATCCGGGTGGAACCACCCACCAGGACCACGTGGTCGATCTCGGACACCGAGATGCCGGCGTCCTTGATCACGGACTGGAAGGGCTTGCGGGTGCGGTCCAGCAGATCCTGTGTGATGCGCTGGAATTCGGCGCGGGTCAGCTGCTCGTCGAGGAACAGCGGGTTCTTGTCCGCGTCGACGGTGATGTAGGGCAGGTTGATCGAGGTGCTCTGCGAACTCGAGAGCTCGATCTTGGCCTTCTCGGCGGCCTCACGCAGCCGCTGCATCGCCATCTTATCCTTGGTCAGGTCAATTCCGCTGGTGCCCTTGAACTTATCGACCAGCCATTCGACGACGCGGTCATCCCAGTCGTCCCCACCGAGGTGGTTGTCACCACTGGTGGCGCGGACCTCGACCACACCCTCGCCGATCTCGAGCAGCGAGACGTCGAACGTACCGCCACCGAGATCGAAGACCAGGATGGTCTGTTCCTTCTCGCCCTTGTCCAGGCCGTAGGCCAGCGCCGCCGCGGTCGGCTCGTTGACGATCCGCAGGACGTTGAGGCCGGCGATCTGGCCGGCTTCCTTGGTGGCCTGACGCTGGGCGTCGTTGAAGTACGCCGGCACGGTGACGACCGCGTCGGTGACGTCCTCACCCAGGTACGCCTCGGCGTCGCGCTTCAGCTTCATCAGCACGCGGGCGCTGATCTCCTGAGCGGTGTACTTCTTGTCGTCGATCTCGATGGACCAGTCGGTGCCCATGTGCCGCTTGACCGAACGGATGGTGCGGTCGACGTTGGTGACCGCCTGGTTCTTGGCGGGCTGGCCGACGAGCACCTCCCCGTTGCGCGCGAACGCAACGATGGACGGCGTGGTCCGCGAACCCTCGGAGTTGGCGACGACGACCGGGTCACCGCCCTCGAGGACTGCGACGACGGAGTTGGTGGTCCCGAGGTCGATACCGACCGCACGAGCCATAGTGATTCCTCCTGAATATGTAGAGCTTGTCTGGTGCCACTATGCTGAGTGAACCCCGCTCAAGCCTGCCCCTGGGGCGGTGGGCTGTCAACCCAGTATTGAGTGTGGTTCGCTCAACTTGTCGATAATGCTAACGGCGGTCGGTCCCGCCTTGTTCCCGGGTCGCCAAAGAATTCTGGGCGCCGCCGGCAACCTCCTCTATCAGCGCCAGCAGCGCCCGGGTGGCCGCGCTGGCCTGCCGGTTCGCCGAGGTCGCGACGTAGAGCCGCCACTGCAGGTCGTGCCCGGTGATCCGGACGCTCACCAAACCCGAGCTGTCGATGCCCTCGAGGATGGACCAACTCAGAAAACCGATCCCCAGCCCCTTGCGGATGCAGACCGCCGCCGTGCCGATGTCGGCGACCTCCACCGCGACGGTCCGCTCGACCCCGGCGGCCGCGAACGCGGTGTCCACCACGGCGCGGTTCCCGTAGCCCGGCGGCCCGTCGACGAACGGCATGCCCGCGAGCTCGGCCAGCGAAACCGCCGTGCGCCGGGCCAGCGGGTGGCCCTCGGGGACGACCAGCAGCAGCGGCACCGAGGCCACCAGCCGGGTGTGCAGGTCGGCCGGGGGCGGTCCGGTGAAAACCAGGAAGGCGACGTCGAGATCCCCGTCGCGCAATTGGGCCGCCAGCCCGGCCGACCCGGAGCTGGCCGCGCGCAGGTGGACCACGACGTCGGGATGACGGGCGTGCAGTTCGGCCAGCACGGTCGGCACGTCGATGACGCTCACCGAAGTCAACGTCCCCACCGTGACGGTGCCGCGCACCGTGCCCCGGGCGGCGCTCACCGCGTCCTTGGCCGCGCGGGCGGCGTCCAAAGTGGTCCGGGCGTGGGGTCGCAGCGCTTCGCCGGCGGGGCTCAGCGCCACGCCGGCCGGGCCCCGGACGAACAACTCGGCGCCCAGTTCGCGCTCGAGCGCCTTGATGGTGGCCGACACTCCCGACTGCACGACGTGCAGCCGCTGGGCCGCCCCGGTGAAGCTTCGACTATCCGCCACGGCCAGGAAGTACTCGAGGTGACGAAGCTCCACACCAGCGATTATCACCGCCGGTGATGAGAACCATCAGAAGATATCGTTGGTGCTGATCAAACCGCGGGGCATACCGTGACAATGCCCATGGATCAGCAAGCCCCCACCACGATCCGCACCCCCTGGTCGTCGGCGTCGCCCGACGACCGCTTCGTCGTGGAGAACCCCGCCACCGGACAGGTCGTCACCGTCGTGCACGGGGCCGGCACCGCGGAGGTGGATCGGGCCGTGCGGACCGCGCACGCGGCGCACCTGCACTGGAAGCTTCGTCCGGCCCGCGAACGCGGCCGCTACCTGCGGCAGATCGCCGACGTCATTCGCGAACACGCCGACGAGATCGCCGCCCTCGAGTCGCGAGAGATGGGCAAGCCGATCAGCCAGGCCCGCAGCTTCGACGTGGAAGCCGCGATCGGGATCTTCGACTACTTCGCCGGCATGGTCGAGGTGCTGCCCAGCCAGGCACGCGACTACGGGCCGGTGTTCGACGTGACCACGCTGGAGCCCTACGGCGTGATCGCCGGCATCGTGCCCTTCAACTGGCCGCCGATCCACACCGCCGGCAAGGTCGCTCCCGCGCTGGCCGTCGGGAACGCCGTCGTGCTGAAACCGCCGGAGCAGACGCCCTCGGTGGTGCTGCGACTGGTCGAGCTGATCCAGTCGGTGCTGCCCGACCCGGTGGTGCACGCCGTGCCCGGCGGCGGCGAGGTGGGCGCCGCGCTGGCCGAGCATCAACTGGTGGGCAAGATCTCCTTCACCGGGTCCCCGCTCACCGGTTCGGCGGTGCTGCGCACCGCGGCCAGCAACCTCACGCCGGCGTTGATGGAGCTGGGCGGCAAGAACCCGCTGCTGGTGTTCGACGACGCCAACCTGCACGAGGCGCTGTTGGCCGCCATCGACGGCGGCTTCTTCAACCAGGGCGAAGCATGCACCGCATCGTCGCGAATCCTGGTGCAGGACAACGTCTATGCCGAGTTCGAGGAGAAGCTGTGCGCCGCCGTGCGTCGGCTGCGGGTGGGCGACGGCGCCGATCCCGCCACCGACGTGGGGCCGCTGGTCACCCGGGCGCAGCGCAAGCAGGTCCTGGAGTACCTCGACATCGGCGTCGCCGAAGGCGCCCGCATCGCCGCCCAGGCACCGCTGCCGCAGGATCCGCGGCTCGCGGACGGCTTCTACGTCGCGCCGACCGTGCTGACCGGCGTCACGCCGGACATGCGGGTGGCCCAGGAGGAGATCTTCGGTCCGGTGGTCGCCCTGATCCGGTTCAGCGACGAGGCCGAGGCGGTGCGGATCGCCAACGGCACCCCCTACGGGCTGGTCGCCGCGGTGTTCACCGCCGACGGCGACCGGGCGCTGCGGGTGAGCCGGCAGATCCGGGCCGGAGCCGTCTTCGTCAACAACTACGCGCGGGTGGCCATCGGCAGCGGATTCGGCGGCGTGGGCCACAGCGGGTTCGGCCGCGAGCACGCCCAGGAGACGCTGGCCGAGTACGGCTACACCAAAACCATCCGCCTGGCCGCCAACCGTGACGAGTTGCCGTACTGGAGCGCGGCCGCCCGAGTCCTCGAAGGATAACCCAGATGCGTGTCATCGCCCTCGAAGAGCATTACGCCACAATGGAATTCCTGCAGGGCCCGGGCACCTGGCTGGCGTCGCGAGCCGGCATCGTCGAACCCGCCAGCGATCTCGGCGACGGCCGCATCGCGGCGATGGACGAGGCCGGGGTGGACCTGGCCGTGCTGTCGCTGGCCGCGCCCGGGGTTGAGCAGCTGGATCCGAACGAGGCGGTGCGGCTGGCCCGGGATTGCAACGACCAGCTCGCGGCGGCGGTGCAGCGCTACCCCGACCGCTTGGCGGGCTTTGCCACCGTGCCCACCAGCGCACCCGACCAGGCGGCCGACGAACTCGAGCGCGCGGTGCGCGGGCTGGGCTTCCCCGGCGCGGTGATCAACGGACACAGCCGCGGCCGCTATCTGGACGACCCGTTCTTCGAGCCCATCCTGGACCGCGCGGCCGCCCTGCAGGCGCCGATCTACCTGCATCCGACCATCCCCCCGGCGGGCGTCATCGAGTCCAGCTACGCGGGT
>NZ_LZKY01000251.1:0-18562 GCF_001673055.1 Mycobacterium sp. 1245801.1 | reverse complement strand
GGAAGAACTTCTTCATCTATGCGCCGTGGAGCGCCGCGATGGCCAAATCGTCGCTGGGCGCCGGGCTGGCGTCGCCCGGCCACATCGCCGCCGGCATCGCGGCAAAGCCCGTATCGGCGGTGCTGGGTAACGCGCCAACAGTGGGCAAGCTGTCGGTGCCGGCTAGCTGGGCGACGCCAGCCCGGCGCCCAGCGACGATTTGGCCATCGCGGCGCTCCACGGCGCATAGATGAAGAAGTTCTTCCACTGCGAGACACCAAGGCTGATGGTGGCATTGACGACGTTGGTCCACGTCGCCTGAGTGCCGATCTGCGAAATGCTCGAATACAGCGTCTCCCAGAACGGTGCTATCTCCGTGCTCCCCGTGGCGCCCCCGATCAAGTTCTGCCAGAACTGGGTGTATTGACCGGTGAGCGAGGTGATGTAGGCCTCGATCTCCTTCAACCAGGACGACAGCGACGTCGACTCCGCCGCGGCCGCGGCGGCCGCCTGGGTCGCCGGTCCGGCGTCGTTGGTGGTGGCCGGCGCCTGCTCGAACGGCGTCAGCTCACCGGCCGATTCCGACGCGGCGGCATAACTGAACATGGCGGCGACATCTTGGGCCCACATCTGGCCGTACTCGTCCTCGGTCGCCGCGATCGCCGCATCGTTCTGCCCCAAGATGTTGGTCTGCAACAGTGTGGCGAGCAGGCTGCGGTTCGCCGCCACAGCCGCCGGCGGCACCGTGGCCGCCAATGCCGCCTCGTAGGCGGCGGCCGCGGCCCGGGCCTGAGCGGCAGTCTGCTCGGCCAGGCCTGCCGTGGTCGATATCCACGCCACGTAGGGCGCCGCCGCGGCGGCCATGGACTCCGACGATGAGCCCTGCCACGATTCGCCGACCAGTTCCGAGATCACCGATGCGTAGGAAGCCGCGGTGCCGTGCAATTCGGCGGCCAGCCCGTCCCATGCCGCCGCGGCGGCCAGCAGCGGCCCGGCGCCCGGGCCGACATAGATCTGGGTGGAGATGACCTCCGGTGGCAGCGTTGCGAAATCGCTGAAAACCATTGCCGCACCTTCCTATTTCGCGTTCGGCGGAATCACAATGACGGTGGACGTGGTCGCGATGTCGTCGACCGCCACGGCACCGGGCACGCGAACGGTTGACCCGGCGACGGCGCGGGTCGCGGTCCCGCCGACGGCGCGTCCGGCCAGGCTCGACAGGGCAGTCGGGCCGAACATGCCCTGTTGACCGTTGACGGCCATCGCGGGGGCGGCGTCCAGGATGGTCTCCGGCAGCTCGGCGGCCACCGTCCGGACCGCCGGGACCGCCGAGGCCCAGTTCGCCGGCACCGACAACGATCCGACCAAGCCGGCGCGGCCCGCGGACGCCGAAACCGTGCCCGCACTCGACAGCGCGGTCGAGCCCGTCAGGAGATCGCTGCGCAGCAGCGGCGCCAAGACCCCGCTGAGCGCTTTGGGGTGCAAGAGGGGTCCGATTCCTTGGATGCCCGTCCCGACGCTCGGGATGCTGAGGGCGATCTGGTACCAGTTCTTCGCCAGGTTCGCCACGCCGAGCGGCGTGTACGGCCCGGAGATGGTGCCCATGACGCTGTTGAAGGTCTTCAGAATCCCGGTGATGTCCGTCAGGCTCAGCGGGAGTTGAGCCGCCGCCGTTACCGCGGTCGCGTTCACCTGCGCCGCGACCGGAGCCTGCGAAACCGCTTCTGACAGTGCCGATTCCACGCCGGAGGCGGTCGACGACTGCAGCGCGGAGGTGACCGCGGCCGACTGGTCGGCCTCCGCGTTGGCGTCGGCGGTCGTCGGTGGCGCGCCGAACGGGCTGAGCCGGGTCGCGACCGCCGACGCGCCGGCATAGGCGTACATCGCGGCGGCGTCCTGGGCCCACATCTCGGCGTACTGGGCCTCCGTGGCCGCGATCGCCGCAGTGTTCTGGCCCAGCACGTTGGTCGCGATCAACGACGCCAACAATGCCCGGTTGGCCACGATCACCGGCGGCGGGACCGTGGCCGCGAAGACGGCCTCATAAGCCGCCGCTGCCGCCGTGGCTTGGGCGGCGGTCTGCTCGGCCTGCACCGCGGTGCCGTCGAGCCACGCGATGAAGGGTGCCGCCGCGCCGGCCATCGCCGTCGACGAAGGCCCGTGCCAGGAGGTGCGCAGCTCCGCGATTGCCGAACCGTACGACGCTGCGGCCGAATGCAATTCGGCTGCCAACCCGTTCCAGGCCGCCGCGGCTGCCAGTAACGGCGCCGACCCCGGCCCTGAGTAGATCCTGCCGGAGTTGATCTCCGGCGGTAACGACCCGAAATCCATGCATTCCTCCGCCTCCGGCCGTGTCGCCACCGCCGGCCCAGTCCGTACCGCCGCCAGCACATCGGCTATGAGTTTGCTGGGCGGCGGGCATGTCGTCTTGTAGACGAGACACTAGCCAGGGGTTACGAAATCGCCCTTCGCCAAGCTCGGCCGGGCTCGCCGGTGCCGCCGCGCGGGGCTGCGAGCGCCGGGAGTCGGCGGTTTGGCAAGCGCGCCGCCGATAAACCCCTCTACCTCGTGCAAATGCGGCACGGCGAGCCGGTGAATAGATGGTGAAAAGCCGAAAGGCGTGTTCCCCGGGCGGCTATTGGTGAATAAAAATCTCGGTATCACAAATTGCGTTGGCCGCAGGATTCCTTAGCCACAGGGACTGCGCGGCGGCGCGCCGCGCGACCCTCAGCACGAGGCCGCAAGCACGGAGTCACTGAGAAATAGGTGGTGGAGCACATATTCGGGGCGGTGCGGCCGATACGCCCGGGACTCATAGCGCTTTCAAAGAAATTATGCGATCTCTATGAATTTGCTACACACGAGCAGCGCGACCAATCAGCGCTTGACCGGACCCAACCGCTATTTCGGTCCCGGAATTCGTCCAGAAGAACGCTATCGAAAGCGCCGGCTCATATCCAACTTATACAAATCATTCAATTCATAGAATTCGCCGCGGCAGGGGGCGGCGGGTGAGTCACGATGGCGTGTCCGCAGCGCAGGCCCATCGTCACTGCCGACCGATCCGACATTGCGGGCCGAGGTACCGCGACGGCTCCGCGCCGCGCCCGCGACTTTGCCAGGACGGGTCGCGCTACGACGCGCTTTCGGTGTGCATCGGCACCGGCCTAAGCGTCCTCGAGGAGATCCGGCGTCACCGCCGACTCGGTGTCGGGAATGCCCTCGACCTTCGCCTTGCGGTCGGCCATCGACAGCAGCCGCCGAATTCGGCCCGCCACAGCGTCTTTCGTCATCGGCGGGTCCGCGAGCCGGCCCAGCTCCTCCAGCGATGCCTGCCGGTGCTCGACGCGCAGCTTGCCGGCCGAGGCCAAATGGTCGGGGACGGTGTCGCCCAAGATTTCCAGCGCCCGCTCCACCCGGGCCGCGGCCGCCACCGCCGCCCGCGCCGACCGGCGCAGGTTGGCGTCGTCGAAGTTGGCGAGCCGGTTGGCCGTGGCCCGGACCTCGCGCCGCATCCGGCGCTCCTCCCACACCAGCCGGGTGTCCTGGGCGCCCATCCGGGTCAGCAACGCGCCGATCGCCTCGCCGTCGCGCACCACCACCCGGTCGGCGCCGCGCACCTCGCGGGCCTTCGCGCTGACACCGAGCCGTCGCGCGGCACCCACCAACGCCAGCGCGGCTTCCGGACCGGGGCAACTGACTTCCAGCGCCGAGGACCGCCCCGGCTCGGTCAGCGAACCGTGCGCCAGGAACGCCCCGCGCCAGGCGGCTTCCGCGTCGCCGACGCTGCCACCCACCACCTGGGCCGGCAGCCCGCGCACCGGGCGGCCGCGATTGTCGAGCAGACCGGTCTGGCGGGCCAGCGCCTCGCCGTCATTGGCGACCCGCAACACGTACCGGGTGCTCTTGCGAATTCCACTGGCGGACAACACATGCACGACGGCGTTGTATCCGTAGAGTTCGAAAATGTCCTTGCGCAAGCGCCGCGCGACGTTGCCCAGGTCCACCTCGGCTTCGACGACAACGCGGCCGCCGACGATATGCAGTCCACCGGCGAACCGCAGCAGGGACGTGACCTCCGCGCGGCGGGCGCTGACCGATTTCACAATGAGGCGGCTCAGTTCGTCCTTGACTTCGGTCGTCATCGCCACGCGTCGTCACCCCTCACTTGCACCGTCGACCCGAATATCCGCGGTGGCCGTGACCGAAGACGCTCCCGGAGCCTTGTGGGCCGCCCGGACCCCGTCCAGGGCCGCCGCGAGCTTGCCTGGATCATGTAAAGGTGTACCAGGTCTGGCCACATCGGCGAAGTGGACCTCGGCCGAAAGCAGTGTGGCGGTGCGGCGCAATTGCTCGCGCTCCCGCTCGCTGGGCACCCGTTCGGCGTCGATGATGATGTCGTGCACGGTGAATCCCGGTGCATGCTGGGCCAGCACGTGCAGGTGACGCTCGACGGAGAACCCCGCCGTCTCCCCCGGTTCGGCCACCAGATTGAGCACCAGGGCGCGCCGCGCGGTGGTCGCCCGCAGCGCCGCCGCCAGTCCGGGCACCAGCACGTGCGGGATCACGCTGGTGAACCACGACCCCGGGCCCAGCACAACCAGATCGGCGGCCATGATCGCGTCGACGGCCTGCCGCGTCGCCGGCGGGTTGTCCGGCAACAGCCGCACGCGGCGCACCTTGCCCGGCGTGGTCGCGATCGCCACCTGACCGCGGATCAGCCGGAACATCCGCGGGTCGCTTTCCAGCCCGGAGACGTCGGCCTCGATCTGCAGCGCGATCGGGCACATCGGCAGCACCCTGCCCTTGACGCCGAGGATGCGCCCCAGCTCGTCGAGGGCGGCCACCGGGTCGGCCAGCACCTCGGACAGCCCGGCCAGCATCAGGTTGCCGATCGGATGCCCGGCCAGCGCCCCGCTGCCCCCGAACCGGTGCTGCAGGATGGTCGCCCACAGTCGCCCGTGCGGGCTGTCAGATGCCAAGGCCGCCAACGCCATTCGCAAATCACCCGGGGGCACCACATCCAGTTCGCTGCGCAGCCGCCCGGAAGAACCACCATCGTCGGCGACGGTCACCACCGCGGTCACGTAGGGCGTGAGCCGGCGGGCCGCCGACAGCGTCGCGTACAGGCCGTGTCCACCGCCCATCGCGACGATGCCCCGGTTCATCGGCTCGGTCATTCGCGGCCCAGATCCCGATGCAGCACCCGCACCGACAGTTGGGCTTCGCCCTTCTGGGCCTTGAGCAACTGCACCAGCGCCTCGGCGATCGCGACGCTGCGATGCTTGCCGCCGGTGCAGCCGATCGCGACCGTCATATAGCGCTTGCCCTCCCGGCGGTAGCCGTCGACGACCAGAGATAGCAATCGATGGTAGGCGTCGAGGAACTCGGCCGCGCCCGGCTGGCTCAATACGTAATCGCGCACCGCGGGGTCCTGCCCGGTGCGGGGCCGCAATTCGTCGACCCAGTGCGGGTTCGGCAGGAACCGGACGTCCATGACCATGTCGGCGTCCATTGGCAGGCCGTATTTGAAGCCGAACGATTCGACCGTGACGCTGGTGGTGGCGCTGGCGGCGCCGCCGAACGCCCGCTCGATGGTCTCGCGCAAGCCGCGCACCGACAGCGTCGAGGTGTCGATGATCAAGTCGGCGGTGGCGCGAACCGAGGCCAGCATGCGGCGCTCGGCGGCGATGCCCTCGGCCAGGGTCTGATCGCCCTGCAGCGGATGGCTGCGGCGATTCTGCTCGTAGCGGCGCACCAGCATGTCGTCCGATGCTTCCATGAACACCACGCGCGGGGCGATGTTTCGGGTGGCCAGCTCAGTGCGCACCGAGTCCAGGTCGCCGGTGAAGCCGCGCGACCGCACGTCCATCACCACCGCCAGCTGGGTGATCCGCGAGCCGGCCGCCAGACCGAAATCGACCATCCGGGTGATCAGTTGCGGGGGCAGGTTGTCGGCCACATACCAGCCGAGGTCCTCGAGCACCTTGGCCGCGGTACCCCGCCCGGCCCCGGATAACCCGGTCACCAGCACGACGTCGATACCGGCCGGGGCGTCCACCGAGGGGCCGCCCGCGAACTCGCCCGGGCCCGTCATTGGGCCGCCCTGGACTCATCGGGGGACTGCTGGGGCCGCAGCGCCTCCAGGACGGCGGTGGCGGTCGCCACACCGATGCCGGGAACGGCGGTGATCTGGTCGACGGTGGCCTCCTTGAGGCGGGCTATCGATCCGAAATGGCTTACCAACGCCTTTCGGCGATGTTCTCCCAATCCTGGCACCGAATCCAGCACCGATGCCGTCATTCGTTTGGATCGCTTGCTGCGATGGTAGGCGATCGCGAACCGGTGCGCCTCGTCACGGACGCGTTGCAGCAGATACAGCCCCTCGCTGTTGCGCGGCATGATGACCGGGTCGGGCTCCGAGGGCACCCACACCTCTTCCAGCCGCTTGGCCAGGCCGATCACCGCGACGTCGGTGATGCCGAGTTCCTCGAGCACCGCGCTGGCCGCGTTGACCTGCGGGGCACCGCCGTCGACGACGTACAAATTCGGGGGGTAGGCGAAACGGCGCGACTTTCCTTCCGCGGAAAGCATATTCGGATCGTTCTGCTCGCTCAGGTGACGGGCGAAGCGACGCCGGGTCACCTCGGCGATGGAGGCGACGTCGTCGGAGCGGCCCTGCCCGGCGGCTTCCCGGATCCCGAAGTGCCGGTAGTCCGATTTGCGCGGCAGACCGTCCTCGAACACCACCAGCGAGCCCACCACGTCGGTGCCCTGGACGTGGCTGATGTCCACACATTCGATGCGCAGCGGCGCCTCGGACAAGCCGAGGGCCTCCTGGATGTTCTGCAGCGCAGCGGATCTGGCGTTGAAGTCGCCGGCGCGCCGCAGCTTGTGTTGCTGCAGCGCCTCTTTCGCGTTGCGCTGCACGGTTTCGGCCAGCGCGCGTTTGTCGCCGCGCTGCGGCACCCGCAGCACCACCCGGGATCCGCGCAGGCCGGACAGCCAACTGGTCAGCTCGTCGGTGTTGGACGGCAGGCAGGGCACCAGCACCTCCCGCGGCACCGGGTTCACGGATTCGTCTGCGGCGCCGCCCAATTCGGCCTGCTCGCCGTAAAACTGGGTCAGGAACTGCTCGACCAGCTGTTCCTCGCCGGAATCGCCGGGGTCGGCGGACTTTTCGACGATCCAGCCGCGCTGGCCGCGGACCCGGCCGCCGCGGACGTGGAACACCTGCACCGCGGCCTCCAGCTCGTCGTCGGCGAACGCCACCACGTCGGCGTCGGTGCCGTCGCCGAGGACCACGGCCTGCTTTTCCATCGCCCGCTTCACCGCGCCCAGGTCGTCACGCAACCGCGCGGCCCGCTCGAAATCGAGCCGCTCGGCCGCGGCGTTCATCTGCTGTTCCAGCTCCCGGGCGAACCGGTCGGTCTTGCCGGACAGGAAGTCGCAGAAGTCGTCCACGATCTGGCGGTGCTGCTCCGCGCTGACCCTGCCGATGCACGGTGCCGAGCACTTGTCGATGTAGCCGAGCAGGCAAGGACGATCGATCTGCTTGTGCCGCTTGAACACTCCCGCCGAGCAGGTGCGGGCCGGAAACACCCGGGTGAGCAGGTCCAGCGTCTCCCGGATGGCCCACGCGTGCGAGTACGGCCCGAAGTAGCGCACCCCCTTGCGGCGGGGGCCGCGGTAGACCATCAGCCGGGGGAACTCCTCGTTGAGGGTGACCGCCAGCACCGGATAGGTTTTGTCGTCGCGATAGCGGACGTTGAACCGCGGGTCGAACTCCTTGATCCAGTTGTATTCGAGTTGCAGCGCCTCGACTTCGGTGTTGACCACCGTCCACTCGACCTTGGCCGCGGTGGTCACCATCTGCCGGGTGCGTGGATGCAGGCTGGCGATGTCGGCGAAGTATGACGTCAGCCGGCTGCGCAGGCTCTTGGCCTTGCCGACGTAGATGACTCGCCCGTAGGTATCCCGGAATCGGTAGACGCCGGGCTCGACCGGGATGGACCCGGGCGCGGGGCGGTAGGTGGCGGGATCGGGCACAGATCCAGGCTAGTAGCCGGCCGCGCGGTGCCGAGCGCCTCCGCCCGGCGGGAGCAGGCCCGGCGCCGCAGGCGTCCCCGGCCGGGTCTGATCGACCCCGGTTACCGCTACGAGTACCTGGACCCCGGTTCGGTCGCGGACGATCCCGGCGTCGCCGCGACGACGGCCTCGGCGCGGGGCGCGGGGCCCATCGGGTTCGCCGGCACCGCCCGGCACGCCGACGCCGCCCCCGCCGGCCTGACCACGCTCGGCGGCGCGGCGCCGGACGCCGACCCGGGCCTGCCGCTGTTGCCGAGCAGCTGGAGCCACCCAACCGAAGAAGGATCAACCGCGCAGGTAGACGACCCGTGACGGGCCCCGCGGGCGGTCGCGGCGGTTTGGACGGCTTCCGTTCTGGCTACCAAGCTTCTAGCTCAACGTTAGAGTGGGGGCAGAGCAATGGAGGGAGTCCGTAAATGATGAAGCGCTCGTTGGCCAAACTGGCCGTCACGGTGGGCGGTCTGGCATTGGCGTCGACCGCTGGTGCCGGGGTCGCATCGGCCGATCCCGATTACGGTCCGATGATCCACACCACCTGTAGCTACGACCAGGCGATGCGGGCCGTGCATGCGGAGAACCCGATGGCCGCCCAGTACCTCGACCAGTCGCCGCCCAACCAGCAGTTCTTGCAGCAGTACCTGGCGTCGTCGCCGGATCAACGGGTGAACCTGCTGCACGCGATCGAGCACAACCAGGGGGCCCAGCAGGCCCTGCCCATTTTCCAGCAAATGATGACGGACTGCACTCGGTACTGAGTGCCTCCGGCTCGGGCTTCCCGACCACAGCGCTAAATCACCAGGCGGCGGGCCGCCGCGGCTAAGCGGTGCGCCCGTCGACCTGTGCCCGGCGTTTCGCCGCCCAATCCGCCATGGGGAATCCAGGGGCGTTGTTGCAGGCCGACAGCAGCAGGGCCACGTGCGGCAGCACGGCCAACCCGTAATCGCAGGTCCAGGCCGGCTGGTTCATCGTCCACACCAGGACGCCTTCGGATGGGGTGGCGAACCCGCTCAGCCGCATCGGCGTCGCCTGGCCGTACGGCGAGATGCCCACGGCGTCGTGCCGGCACTGGGCGACGGAGACGAAATCACTCACCACCTCGTGTCGGGGGTCGAGCGCGTTGTCGTAGATGTCGACCGACTCGGCGTACGTCGCCTGATCGCTGAACTGGTACGCCGATTCGGCGTGGTCCGAGGCGCCGGCGGGTCGCAGCGGCGAGCCCTCGAACAGCAGCGCGGCCGAGCAGTCCGGTGGCCGGGCGCTGGTGAAGTAGTTGTCGCCCACCGGGATCGCGCTGGCCGCGCCGAGCGGCGTGTCATCGCCACTGTGCAGCAGCAGGTCTTGGGCATGCGCCGGCGGGCGTTGGACCGTCGTGGTCGGCGTTGCCGCGGGCTGGCCGGACGCCCGGACGGCCCGTCCCCCCACCACCACGCTGCATCCGCTGAGCGTCAGCAGGGCAACTGCGAGGACCGCGGCCACCCGTGCCTGGAGTGCCATCGGCTGATGGTACAGCGCTCAGTGTGTCTGCAGGTCCGGTCGATAGCGTGCCAGCAGCGAGCGCACGGTGTCCATGGCGGCCACCGCCCGGCCCTTGTCGACGGCCTGGATGGCCATCACCGGGATGTACTCGTCGTCGGGCAGGTCGACGCGCGCCCAACGGTGACCCACCGGAAACGACACCCCGGCAACGTCCGGCCATTCGATCAGCTTGTCGCCCAACAGGTTTCGAACCGAGACGCCGGCCGGCCCGATACGCAGCCGTGGGCGGGCGAACAACAACACAATGCCGGCGATGACCAGACCGAGCACCGCGATCGCCACCTGGTCCGAGGTCTGAAAGACCACCCCGGTGGACCCCACCTTGAGCAGCACGCCCACCGCGATGTGCGCCGCGGCGATCACGAACGCCGCCCCGTAGGCGAATAACGGTGTGCGGTGGGGACGCAGCACCGCATCCCAGGTCTCGCGGTCCGGAGGCGACGTCACGACCGAGAGCGCAACTCACGCAGGGTCAGCGCGGTGGTCAGGGCCGCCAGCGTGGCTTGGGCCCCTTTGTCCTCGGCCGACTCCGGAAGGCCGGCCCGGTCCAGGGCCTGCTGCTCGGTGTCGGTGGTGAGCACACCGTTGGCCACCGGCGTGGAAGTGTCCAACGACACTCGGGTCAGCCCCTGGGTCACCGCATCGCAGACGTACTCGAAATGCGGTGTCTGCCCGCGGATCACGACGCCCAGCGCGACGACGGCATCGTGATTGCGGGCGAGTTCCTGTGCGACCACCGGGATCTCGATCGCGCCGATCACCCGGACCACCGTCGGGTCGTCGATACCCGATTCGGAGGCCACCTTGCGGGCACCCTCAAGCAGCGCGTCGCAGATCTCGCTATGCCAGGTGCTCGCAACCAGGGCCAGGCGCAGGCCGGACGCATCGAGCGGCGCAACCTCCGGCACACCCTCGGCAGGGCTCACAGAGCACCGCCGAATTCGCCTGGCAGATGGACGGATTCGTGAAAGTCATCCAGTCCGGCCAGGTCATGGCCCATCTTGTCCCGTTTGGTCATCAGGTAGCGGATGTTCTCCGCGTTGGCGCGCACCGGCAGCGGCACCCGCTCGATGATGTGCAGGCCGTACCCGTCCAGCCCGACCCGCTTGGCCGGGTTGTTGGTCAGCAGCCGCATCGAGCGCACCCCGAGATCCACCAGGATCTGCGCGCCGATCCCGTAATCCCTTGCGTCGGCCGGCAATCCGAGCTTGAGGTTGGCGTCGACGGTGTCTTCACCGGCGTCTTGCAGCTGATAGGCCTGCAGCTTGTGCATCAGCCCGATGCCGCGCCCCTCGTGGCCGCGCATGTACAACACGATGCCGCGTCCCTCGCGGGCGACCATGGCCATCGCGGCGTCCAGCTGCGGCCCGCAATCGCAGCGGCGCGAACCGAACACGTCACCGGTCAGGCATTCGGAGTGCACCCGCACCAGCACGTCGTCACCGTCGGAGTTCGGGCCCGAGATGTCCCCGCGCACCAGCGCGACGTGTTCGACCTCTTCATAGATGCTGGCGTAGCCGATGGCGCGAAACTCGCCGTGCCGGGTCGGTATCCGGGCCTCGGCGATCCGGGCGATGTGCTTCTCGTGTTTGCGTCGCCACTCGATCAGGTCGGCGATGGTGATCATGGCGAGGTCGTGTTCGTCGGCGAAGACCCGCAGTTCGTCGGTCTGCGCCATCGAGCCTTCGTCCTTCTGGCTGACGATCTCGCAGATGGCGCCGGCGGGCTGGAGCCCGGCCAGCCGGGCCAGGTCGACGGCGGCCTCGGTGTGACCTGGGCGGCGCAATACGCCACCGTCCTTGGCGCGCAACGGAACAACGTGACCAGGCCGGGTGAAATCGTCGGCGACGCTGGTGGGATCGGCGAGCAGCCGCATCGTGGTGGCCCGGTCCGAGGCCGAAATCCCGGTGCCCACACCCCGTCTGGCGTCGACCGTGACGGTGTAGGCGGTGCCGTGCTTGTCCTGGTTCACCGCGTACATCGGCAGCAACCCCAGCCGGTCGCAGATCTCGCCGTCCAGCGGCACACAGAGGTATCCGGAGGTGTAGCGCACCATGAAGGCCACCATCTCCGGCGTCGCCTTCTCGGCGGCGAAGATCAGATCGCCCTCGTTCTCCCGGTCCTCGTCGTCGATGACGATGACGGCCTTGCCGGCCGCAATGTCGGCAACCGCCCTTTCGACGGAGTCCAACCTCGTCATCTTTGCTACCTCGCCGTCCCCGCTGCCCGGCGGGAACACTGTCGAAACGGCTCACACGAGAAGCCCACGTGTTGCATTCAGTATGAACCACGGCGACCGCGCGGTTATTGCCGCGGTTTGATCAGCGGGACGGCCTCGGATCGCGCCGCACCGCCGGGCGCGCCGGCGGCACGACCGCCTGACCACTTGCGATGAGCGCGCACGTATCTCGGCGCCACGGATCCCCGCGGCCTCTCGGGGCCAGAGCGGGCCTCGGCACCCTGGTAATCGTTGCCGGGATCACAGTTTTCGCCGCCCTTGGCCGTCGGTGCCGCCGCGATATTCGTCGCCGGAATGATAACTGCGTGATGCGAAGGAGAGGGCCCTTCCGCAAACAGGGAAGCGGCCGGCAAAATGGTGTGCCCGACCCGCGATATCGTCACCTGGTGCCAAAAATAACCCGATGAAAAGCTCCTATACACCGAAACCCTTTGCGCCAGATATGCGTTGGCTGTGCTCAAAATTTGACATGAGCAAACGACAAAGCCGGGTTTCGCCCGCATTATCGCGGGTAAATACTGCCCCATGAATACCAACACACAAACACGACCGTGGGCCCGGCTGTGCACCGGCGCGCTCGCTGCCGGCGGCTTGGCTATGTCCGCACTCGGACTGGCCACGGGCACCGCCGCGGCGGCGCCTCCTCCGCCGCCCATGGATCACCACCACTGGTGCCCGGGCGAGCAGTGGGACCCGGGCTGGGGCCCTTACCAGAACTGGAACAACTGCCGTGACTGGGACGACAACTATGGCGGCCCGGCCGGCTACGGGGCTCCGCCGTGGGCGGGACCGCCGCCCCCGCCGCCACCGTGGGCGCCGTGGGCCCAGATCGTCTGGGATCCCGGCATGAACCATTGGGGTTACTGGGAAGGCCCCATCTGGCGTCCGGTGTAATCAGCCGAGCAACCAGCTGATCCAAAGGCAGGCCGCTGCCGCGGCGCGTGACGCCGCGACTAGCGGCCTGTCGTCATGACGGCGCGGCTTCGGCCGAGGGGTCGCCGTCTTCGGCCAGGTGGCGCAAGACCCGTTCGTTGAGGGCGGCGAGCATGTCGAGCTCGGCTGGGCTGAGTAGGTCGATGAAGTTCCGGCGGACATCCGCCACGTGCTTGGGCGCCGCCTTCTCGATGGCGGCGCGGCCGGCCGGCAGCAGGCAGACCATGGTGCTGCGGGCGTCGTCCGGGTTGGGCTCCCGGCTGATCAGCCCGTCCTGCTCCATGCGGCGCACCTGATGGGAGACACGGCTCTTTTCCCAGCCCAGCGTGTTGCATAGCTCGTGGGCGGGGAGGCGGTCCCCGTCGTGCTCGGAGAGCACCGCCAAGATCTGGTAGTCGGCGCCGGACAAGCCCGATTCCTGCAGGCCCCGGTTCAGGTGCACGCTGAGCTGATGATTCGCGTGCTGGAAGGCCCGCCAGGCGCGGTCTTCGCGGGGATTCAGCCAGTTCGGTTCCATCGGTTCCCCATGCTACCGCCATTTGGTTGACGCGTCATCAAAATCCCATAAGGTGGACGAGTCAACCTTTTTTCTCGGAAGTCAGGACGGGACACCTCATGAGCGGCATCAGCATCATCGGCACCGGGAACATGGCCCGCGCCATCGGCGCGCTGGCGGTAGCGGGCGGCAATAGCGTCGAGATCATCGGCCGCGACGAGTCCAAGGCGGCCGACCTGGCCAAGGCCCTCGGGGGCGGCGCCACGACCGGAGAGTTCGGCGCCGTTCCGGCCGGCGACATCGTCATCGTTTCGGTGTTGTACGCCGACGTCGTTCCGGTCGTCGAGCAGTACGGAGACGCCCTCGTGGGCAAGGTCATCGTCGACATCAGCAATCCCTTCAACCCCGCGGCCGACGGACTGGCCATTCCCGATGGCACCTCGGTCGCACAGCAAGTCGCCAAGGCGGCCCCGGCCGGCGCCGGCGTGGTGAAGGCGTTCAACACCGTCTTCGGCGTTGTCCTGGCCCAGGGTCGACCGCTCGACGTGTTCATCGCCGGCGACGACGCGCCCGCCAAGGCGCGGGTGGCGGAGTTCATCGAGAGCCTCGGGCTGCGCCCGCTCGACGTCGGCGGCCTGAACATGGCGCACTGGCTGGAAGGAACGGGCCTGGTCATGATGGGCCTGGCCCGCCACGGGGTCGGAAATTTCAACTTCGCCCTCGGCGCCACGGTTCCCGGCTGAGCGCCCCAGTAATGGTTGATACATCATCGAAAGGATGATCCGATGAAGCTTGGCTTCGCACTGCCCATCGTCGGGCCCGCTATCAGCAGCGCGGCCGGTCTGAGCGCGTTCTGCCGTGGCCTCGAGGACCTTGGCTACGACACCGTCTGGGTCGGCGATCGACTGGTCACGCCGGTCGATATGCGCAGCACCTATCCGGGCAAAGAGCAGCCCTACCCGCCGCAGATGACGCGCTACCTCGATCCGGTGCTGCTCTGGACGGTCGCCGCGACGGCGACCAGCCGGGTGCGGCTGAACGCCAGCACGCTCAGCACCTTCTACTACGAGCCGGTGCACCTGGCCCGCCTGCTGACCACCCTCGACGTGCTCAGCGACGGCCGCCTCGACGTCGGCGTGGGGATCGGGTGGATGAAGGACGAACACGACATCGCCCGCGGCGCGGACTGGCACCGGCGCGGCCGGATGCTCGACGACCTGCTGGCGTTCCTGCGAGAGTGGTGGACGACCACCCCGGTGTCCTGGGACAGCGAGTTCTTCACGCTGCCGCCGGTCCACGCCGACCTGCGCCCGGTCCAGGCCGGCGGCCCGCCGATCTGGATCGGCGGTGCCAGCGAGGCCGCTATGCGCCGGGTCGGCCGCAGCGGCACGGGCTGGCTCGGGGTCGAGGGGCTGCAGGACGAGGTCACCGACCACCTGTGGTCGATCGCGCGCCGTGCGGCCCGGGACGCCGGCCGCGATCCGGACGCGCTGAAGACGGCCATGCGGATCAACCTCGAACCGGGCACGTCCGTTGCCGCTGTGGTCGACAAGCTCGAGCGCCTCGCCGCCTCCGGAGCCGACGAGGCGATCGTGGATGCCTTCGCGATGTTCCCCAGCCTTGACCGGATGCTCGACTTCGCCGGTCAGGTGATCACCCGGTGGTCGGCCGGAGAGCGTGCCGGCGGGACAACTCCGTTCAGCGGGTCATCAACCGCTCGACGTATTTGGCGATGACGTCGACTTCCAGGTTCACCGGCGTACCGACCGGGGCGCTGCCCAACGTGGTCAACTCGCGGGTGGTGGGTATCAGCGAGACCTCAAACCAGTCCCCCGGCTCGCTGCCCAGCCCGGACACCGTCAGCGAAATCCCGTCGACGGTGATCGAGCCCTTCTCCACGACGTAGCGGGCCACCTCGGCGGGCATCTCGATCCGCACCACTTCCCAGTGCTCGGACGGGGTCCGCGCCACGATCCGCCCGGTCCCGTCGACGTGGCCCTGCACGATGTGCCCGCCCAGCCGGCTGTTGACGGCCGCGGCGCGCTCCAGGTTCACCCGGCTGCCGACCTGCAATTCGCCCAGGTTGGACCGGTTGAGCGATTCGGCCATCACGTCGGCGGTGAACTGACCGCCGGGCAACAGCTCGGCGACGGTCAGGCAGACGCCGTTGACGGCGATCGAGTCGCCGTGGCCCGCGTCGGCGGTCACGACCGCGCCGCGGATGGTCAGCCGCGCCGCGTCGGAAAGGACGTCGCGAGCCGTCACCTCGCCGAGTTCCTCGACAATCCCGGTAAACATCCCCCTAGGCTAATTGGCCCACTCCCAGGCGGATGAGCAGGGCAAACACCGGCGCCCGCGCGACACCGGGACCCCGCGTTCGTCAGGGCAGTCACCGGCACCCTCTACGATGCAGAGTATGCAGACCCGCCGCCGTCTATCGGCCGTCATCGCATCCCTGACCCTCGCCACCGCCTTGATCGCCGGCTGCTCGTCGGGCTCAAAGCAGAGCGGCGCACCGCTTCCCGACGCCACGACCCTGGTCAAGCAGTCGGCCGACGCCACCAAGAACGTGAAGAGCGCGCACATCGCGCTCAGCGTTCAGGGCAAGATCCAGGGGTTGCCCATCAAGACGCTGACCGGTGACCTCACCACGGCACCGGCCACCGCCGCACAGGGAAACGCCACCATCACCCTGGGCGGGTCCGACATCGACGCCAACTTCGTGGTGCTCGACGGGACCCTGTACGCCACCCTGACCCCGAACAAGTGGAGCGACTTCGGCAAGGCCGCCGACGTCTATGACGTCTCGGTGCTGCTCAACCCCGACAGTGGGCTGGGCAACGCGCTGGCCAACTTCACCAACGCCAAGGCCGAGGGCCGCGACAACATCAACGGGCAGAACACCATTCGCATCAGCGGAAACGTCTCGGCGGACGCGGTGAACAAGATCGTTCCGCAGTTCAACGCGACGCAACCGGTGCCGAGCACGGTCTGGATCCAGGAGTCCGGTGACCACCAGCTCGTCCAGGCCAACCTGCAGAAGAGCTCGGGCAACTCCGCCCAGATCACCCTGTCCAACTGGGGCGAGCAGGTTCAGGTCACCAAGCCCCCGGTGAGCTCGTGACCGCTGAGACCGAGGCCCCGGCCGGGCGCCACACCGGGCGCCGCGTAGCGATCAGCGCGGGCAGCCTGGCGGTCCTGCTGGGCGCCCTGGACGCCTACGTCGTCGTGACGATCATGCGCGACATCATGACCGACGTTCACATCCCGATTAACCAGCTGCAGCGCATCACCTGGATCATCACGATGTACCTGCTGGGCTACATCGCCGCCATGCCGCTGCTGGGCCGGGCCTCCGACCGGTTCGGGCGCAAGCTGGTGCTGCAGGTCAGCCTGGCGCTGTTCATCGTCGGCTCGGTGGTCACCGCGCTGGCCGGTCACTGGGGCGACTTCCACCTCCTGGTGGGCGGCCGCACCATCCAGGGCGTGGCCAGCGGCGCGCTGCTGCCGGTCACCCTCGCCCTGGGCGCCGACCTGTGGGCGCAGCGCAATCGCGCCGGCGTGCTGGGCGGCATCGGGGCCGCGCAGGAGCTCGGCAGCGTGCTGGGCCCGCTGTACGGGATCTTCATCGTCTTCCTGTTCCACGACTGGCGCTACGTGTTCTGGATCAACGTCCCGCTGACGCTGATCGCCATGGTGATGATCCAGTTCAGCCTCCCGTCGCACGAGCGGGTGGAGGAGCCCGAAAAGGTCGACCTGGTCGGCGGTGTGCTGCTGGCGGTCGCCCTGGGCCTCGCCGTGATCGGCCTCTACAACCCGCAACCCGACGGCAAGCAGATCCTGCCCAGCTACGGACTGCCGCTGGTCATCGGCGCGGTCGTGGTCGCCGCGCTGTTCCTGATCTGGGAGCGGTTCGCACGCACCCGGCTGATCGAGCCAGCGGGCGTGCACTTCCGCCCGTTCCTGGCCGCGCTGGGCGCCTCGCTGTTCGCCGGTGCCGCGCTGATGGTGACGCTGGTCGACGTCGAGCTGTTCGGCCAGGGCGTGCTGGGGCAATCCCAGACGCAGGCCGCCGGCTTGCTGCTGTGGTTCCTGATCGCGCTGCCGATCGGTGCGGTGCTGGGCGGGTGGATCGCCACCCGGGTCGGTGACCGGATCATGACCTTCGTCGGGCTGCTCATCGCGGCCTACGGCTACTGGCTGATCCACTTCTGGCGCCAGGACGTCATGAGCCAGAAGCACAACATCTTCGGGGTGTTCAGCGTGCCCGCGCTGCACGCCGACCTGCTGGTCGCCGGGGTGGGCCTCGGCCTGGTGATCGGGCCGCTGACCTCCGCCGCGCTCCGCGTGGTCCCGTCCGCCCAACACGGCATCGCCTCGGCGGCCGTGGTGGTGGCCCGGATGACCGGCATGCTGATCGGCGTAGCCGCGCTCAGCGCGTGGGGCCTGTACCGGTTCAACCAGATCGTGGCGGGCCTGACGGCCGCGATCCCGCCCAACGCCACGTTGCTGGAGCGCATCGCCGCCCAGGGCACCATGTACCTCAAGGCCTTCGCCCAGATGTACGGCGACATCTTCTCGGCCACCGTCGTGATCTGCATCGCCGGAGCGCTGCTGGGCCTGCTGATCGGCGGCCGCAAGGAGCACGCCGAGGAGCCGGAAATCGCTGAGCCGCAAGCCGTCTCGCTGGGAGAGCGCTAGCCCCTGCGCGGCACCAGGCTGAGCACCACGTCGGGCCCCACCCGGTCGATGCC
Source organism: Mycobacterium sp. 1245801.1 (assembly GCF_001673055.1). Classification (NCBI taxonomy): domain Bacteria; kingdom Bacillati; phylum Actinomycetota; class Actinomycetes; order Mycobacteriales; family Mycobacteriaceae; genus Mycobacterium; species Mycobacterium sp. 1245801.1. The sequence goes on along the minus strand of NZ_LZKY01000251.1, from coordinate 537 downwards.
GTCGAAATGCCAGCGCAGCGCCCGTGCGATCGTGGTCACCCCCACGTCGTCGACCGCGGTGACGGGACCACCCAGCAGGGTCGGCGCGACGTAGGCCAGGATCCGGTTCACCACCCCGGCCCGCAGGAAGGCGCCCGCGAGGGTCGGGCCGCCTTCCAGCAGGACGTCGGTGCGGTCCGCGACGGCCTTGAGCACCTCCATGGGGTCGTGCGTGCGGATCAGCATGGTTCGCGAATCGTCGTTGAGAACCTTTGCCTCCGAAGGTATTTCACGCATCCCGACGACCACCCGCAGCGGTTGCCGGCCGGCCAGTGAGCCGTCGGGCAGCCGGGCGGTCAACGCCGGGTCGTCGGCCAGCACGGTGCCGGTGCCCACCACGATCGCGTCGGCCGCCGCGCGGCGCCGATGCAGGTCCAGCCGCGAGGCCTCGCTGGAGATCCATTGGCTGGAGCCGTCCGCGGCCGCGCTGCGGCCGTCGACGCTGGCGGCGTATTTCCAGGTCAGGTGCGGCAGCCCGGTGCGTTGCTTGTGCAGCCA
>NZ_LZKY01000250.1:0-1678 GCF_001673055.1 Mycobacterium sp. 1245801.1 | reverse complement strand
CGCGGCGCTCAACGCCACCGCCGCGCTGCCAACCGCAACGCCCAATTTGCTCAACGACAGCCTCATGTGTGGACACCTTCCCCAGTTAATGCACCGCTATTACGGCGAGAACATCTGCCCAGCGGTTGCCGTCCTTCGGTTGAGATTACCAGGCCCCGCGAGCGTGCCTGCAACACAACGGCTATCGCACGCCACCGCCCGGGCGTTACTCTTCGCAGGTCAGCGGCTTGTCAGCGGTGTTCGCCGTCGGCGAAACGGGGGCCGGTCACAGGCTCCGAGACTGTCGGTCTTAAATCGGTATTTCGACAGGCGCGCCAAATGGTTGACCTGTATCTGCAACGTCTAGTATCAGTAACCGAAAGCTTCACCGGATGCGGTCGGACGCGCGCCGGTGCGAGCTGAACGCCCAGCCCACAGTTGAGCCCAGCAGCTGGCCTAGTACATGGAGGAGACGTCTGTGACGTACACGATCGCCGAACCCTGTGTCGACATCAAGGACAAAGCCTGTATCGAGGAGTGCCCCGTCGACTGCATCTATGAAGGCGCTCGGATGCTCTACATCCACCCCGACGAATGCGTCGACTGCGGGGCGTGCGAGCCGGTCTGCCCCGTCGAAGCGATCTACTACGAAGACGATGTGCCGGACCAGTGGAGCCAGTACACGCAGATCAACGCCGACTTCTTCGCCGAGCTGGGATCGCCCGGCGGCGCGGCCAAGGTCGGCTTGACCGAGAACGACCCGCAGGTGGTCAAGGATCTGCCGCCGCAGGGCGAGGGCGACTGAGCGGCCCGGTGCCCCACCAGCTCAAAAAGCGCCGGCCGGCGGTGTCGGCGGCCCTGCCCGAGTTCCCCTGGGACACGCTGGCCGACGCGAAGGCGCTCGCCGGCGCCCACCCGGACGGCATCGTCGACCTCTCGGTCGGCACCCCGGTCGACCCCGTTGCCCCGGTGATCCAGGAGGCGCTGGCCGCCGCCGCGTCGGCGTCGGGCTATCCCGCCACCGCCGGCACCGCCCGGCTGCGCGCATCGGCGGTCGCCGCGCTGGACCGCCGGTTCGGCATCACCGGGCTGGGCGAGGCGGCCGTGCTCCCGGTGATCGGCAGCAAGGAGCTCATCGCCTGGCTGCCCACGCTGCTGGGCCTGGGCCCCGCGGACGTCATCGTGGTGCCGGAGCTGGCGTATCCGACCTATGACGTCGGGGCCCGGCTGGCCGGGGCGCGGGTGCTGCGCGCGGATTCGCTGACCCAGCTGGGTCCGCAATCGCCGTCCTTGTACTACCTGAATTCGCCGAGCAACCCGACCGGACGTGTCCTGGGCGTCGATCATCTGCGCAAGGTGGTCGGCTGGGCCCGCGACCGGGGCTGCCTGGTGGCCTCCGACGAGTGCTATCTGGGGCTGGGCTGGGACGACCAGCCGCTGTCGATCCTGCACCCCTCGGTCTGCGACGGCGACCACACCGGCCTGCTCGCGATCCACTCCCTATCGAAGAGCTCGTCGCTGGCGGGCTACCGGGCCGGGTTCGTCGCCGGGGACCCCGAGCTGGTCGACGAGCTGCTGGCCGTGCGCAAGCACGCCGGGATGATGGTGCCCACGCCGGTGCAGGCGGCCATGGTGGCGGCCCTCGACGACGACGCCCACGAACTGGCACAGCGGCAACGCTATGAGCGCCGCCGCGCGG
>NZ_LZKY01000249.1:0-546 GCF_001673055.1 Mycobacterium sp. 1245801.1 | reverse complement strand
ACCCACTCGCCGCGATGCCGAAAACCCGACGCGGTCGAACCGGTGTCCACGGGCACCACCGCGCCCCGTTGCGGCGCAACGCCTTTGGACCTGGCGGTGTAGGCGGCGCGCAAATCGGTCTGGTCCGGCAGCGGTCCATTGGTCAGCTGGCCCCAGGCGGCGGAGACGGTCGGAAAATATCCCAGCCACGCGTTGATGGTCAGGCCCGCGCTCAACAGGCAGAACGATGCCGCGAACACGCACACATTGCGTCGCCACCACCCGGCGCGGCGCCAGCTGGCGACTGCGACCGCGACGGCCGAGCCCGCCAACGTGGTCCACAGCCACATTTGCCATGGCGGCGGTTCGCTGGCCAGCCCGAGGGTGCTGTAGTACCAGTGCGTCGCGGCGCCGGTGACAGCGCCGACCGCCGCGACCAGCGGGACCCGCCGGCTCCACCAGCGCCGCCCCCGCCAGGTCCAAAGGCGTTGCGCCGCAACGGGGCGCGGTGGTGCCCGTGGACACCGGTTCGACCGCGTCGGGTTTTCGGCATCGCGGCGAGTGGGT
>NZ_LZKY01000248.1:0-1252 GCF_001673055.1 Mycobacterium sp. 1245801.1 | reverse complement strand
AGGCAAGGTGAGATCGCCGTGCCTGTCATTGGTAGGCATTGTGTCCAACCCTTTTCTCTCGTGTCGGCGGACGCTTTGAATCTAAACGCCTACCGTTGGACGTGACTATACCTGCTGGTGTCGCATCCGCAATAGTGAGCGCCGTCACCATCTTCGCAGGTCATCATACTTACACGGCTGTAATTAGAACGTCAAGGTGTCGCATGAACGAAAAGTAGGTAGCGCGTGCTGCTTGACGGATTACCGTCGAGTAGGCGACACTTGTTGCACATTCAAAAGCGGCCGCCGTGACGGGCGGTAAACAGCCGAAAGCAAGTGATTACGTTGCCAGTGAAGCACGTCCAGCCCCGAAACCTGACCCTCCTACGTACACTAGTCGGCCCCCAACCAGGCGCCCTCATGTCGGCGCGAAAACTGGCCAGCCGCAGCACAATTCACCACTCTTTTGTGTCCCGGCTCCTCGCCGGTGAATGCACCACCCTGTCGGCGGACCGCGCCGCCCGCATGGCCGAAGTGCTCGGTGTCCGACCGGCCGTACTTTTCCGGCCCATCCCGACAAACAACAAGCGCACTCACATCAAACACGGAGACGCGAAATGAGCGGGACCGCCGCGCCGGCGCGTGTCGTGATGGAGCCCGAGCTGCTGAGCAAGAAGGACGCCGCGCAAGCCCTCGCGGGCATGTCGACGCGCGAACTCGACCGTTATGTCAGGCGCGGTGCTATCACACCACGTATGTTGGGCAGCCGCGTGGTGTTTACTCGAGATGAGGTCCGCCGGTTCGCCACCGAGCTACCCACCTGGGAGCCCAAGTGAACGCCCGGCACGTCGCCGACACCGAGGCCGCGCTCGCCGGCACGGTAGCCGCGCTCGACGACGGCAACGCCCAAATCGCTGCGCTCGAGGACGAACTCGTCGCCGCCAGGTCCACCGTCGACGGCTGGCAGAACATCGCGATCCAGCTCGCCGCGACGTGCGCCGACCTCCGCGAAGCACTCACCGCCGCCCGATGGGCCGGCCTCACGAAATGAGCATCCGCATGCCGAGCCGCCGCATCACCGACGAACTCGTCCACCTCATGTTCTGCCCGCCGCAGCCCCGCGACCACCACGCCCAAACCGTGACGGCCCGCGACATCGTCGCCGTGATCATCCTGCTCGCCACCATGGCGCTACTCGGCGCGGCGGTCCCGCTCATTTCGCGTCTCCGTGTTTGATGTGAGTGCGCTTGTTGTTTGTCGGGATGGGCCGGAA
>NZ_LZKY01000247.1:0-24184 GCF_001673055.1 Mycobacterium sp. 1245801.1 | reverse complement strand
GTCATCTTGGCCGCCCGCAACGCCGACGCGCTCGCGGAGACGGCGCGCTGGATCGCGACCGAGGTCGCCGGCGCCCGGACCTCGACGGTGCTGCTCGACCTCACGGCACTGTCCAGCGTGCGGGCGGCGGCGGCCGCGATCGCCGACATCACCCCGGCCGTCGACGTGCTGATGAACAATGCCGGCGTCATGTTCACGCCGTTCGGACGCACCCGGGACGGTCTCGAATTACAGATCGGGACAAACCATTTCGGGCACTTCGAACTCACCCGCCTGCTCATCCCCCAGCTGACCGCCGCCGGCGGGGCCCGGATCGTGATCCTGTCTTCGGGGGGCCACGTCATGGGCGACGTCGACTTCGACGACCCCAACTGGGAGCGGCGCGACTACGACAAGTTCGCCGCCTACGGCGCGTCCAAAACGGCGAATATTCTGCACGCCGTGGAGGCCGATCGGCGCCTGCAGGGGGCGGGAATCCGGGCCTACGCCGTGCATCCGGGCACCGTGGCCACCTCGCTCGCGCGGTACATGTCGCGCGCGGATTTCTCGCGGCTGCGCAAGCTCGCCACCGAGAACAGCCCCGAACCCTCCGACGGTTTCCTCGAGTTCGTCATGCCCGAACAGGGTGCGGCCACACAGGTGTGGGCGGCGGTCACTCCGGAGCTGGCCGACCGGGGCGGCCTCTACCTACAGGACTGCCGGATCGGCGAGGCCGCACCGCACGCCCGCGACCCGCAGCGCGCGGCCGAACTGTGGGACCTCTCCGAAAGGCTCTGTGCCACGGTCTGATACGCGCCGGTTCACGGTTCGGGAAGCGGCGACCACTCTTGGGACAGCCGGGCGGTGAAGTTCGGCGGGCGGTGATCGCGGAACGCGGCGACGCCCTCGCCGGCGTCGGCGCCGCCCATCACCCGCTCGTGCAGCCGCGTTTCCAGCGCGGCGACCTGTCGCGGTGTGTAGTGGTTGATCGCGGTGTCCCACAGCAGGCGTTTGCACAGGGCCGCCGACATGGGCGCCACGTTGACCACGATGTCGCGGGCCACGGTCAGCGCATGGTCGAGCACCCGGTCGGCGGGCAGTGCCCGGTTGGCGATGCCGAGGGCGGCGGCCTCGGCCCCGCCGAAGGTTCGCCCGGTCAGCAGGATGTCGGCGGCTACGCCCAGGGTGGTCAACTGGGTCAGCGTCCAGTGCGCCATGCAGTCGGGCAGCACGCCCCGGCGGACCTGCACCACACCGTATTTCGCGTCTTCGGCGACGAAGCGGATGTCGGCCTGCAGCGCGATGGTCAGGCCGATGCCGATGGCGTGGCCATTGACGGCGGCGATCACCGGTTTGCGCAATTCGAAGGCGGCCGGCGTGATCGGTGACGCCGAGAACGCGCCGGGGTCGGCGGGGGCGTCGAAAGGTCTTGCGTCGCCGGAGAAATCGGCCCCGGCGCAAAACGCGCCTCCCGCTCCGGTGAGCACGATGGCCCGCACGTCGTCATCGTCGTCGCAATCGCGGTACGCGCGGCTCAGCAGCGCGCCCATCTCGGCGGTGTAGGCGTTGAGCCGCTCGGGCCGGTTGAGGGTGAGCACCGCCACGCCCGAGTCGATGTCGACCGTCAGGTCCTCGCTCATGGCAGCGCGGGTACCCGGTGCAGGGCACCGATCATGTCGGCGGCGTCCGCGGGGCGCGGCGTGTAACCCGGGAAGTAACAGCACACCTCGTCGGCGTGCTCGCCGAACCGGGCGGCGATCTGCTCCGCGCATTGCTCGGGCGTGCCGACGATCCCGATCCTTGCCACCATCTCGTCGGTGATCAACCGGCGCATGTCGGCGAAGCGGCCCTGCTTGGACAGCGCGTTGAGGTCGGGCTGCACACCGGCCCACCCCTCGACCTCGAGCACGGGCAGGTAGGCCGGCGTCGAGCCGTAGAACGCGATCAGGGAAGCCACCCCGTTGATCGCGGCCGCCAGGTCGGCCTCGTCGCGCCCGACGGCCACCATGGCCTGGGCGATGATCTGGAACTCATCGAACGACCGCCCCGAGCGGCGCAGCCCCTCGGCGATGGCGGCGACGGTGCGATCGGCGAAGTGGCGGGCACTGTTGAACGGCATCACCAAAAGGCCGTCGGCGACCTCGGCGGCGGTGCGCGTCATCAGCGGACCCAGCGCGCCCAGCAGCACCGGGGGCGGCCCGAACGGATTGGGCCCGGGGTTGAAATTGGGCGCCATGATGGTGTGGGTGTAGAACTCGCCGCGAAAGTCCAACCGGGCGTGGCCTTCCCACGCGGCGAATATCGCCTTGATCGCGGCGATGGCTTCGGCCATTCGTGGCGCCGGCCGCTCCCACCTACTGCCATAACGCTTTTCGATGTGCACCTTGATCTGGGAGCCGAGGCCGAGGCGGAACCGGCCGCCGCTGTAGAGCTGCAGATCGTAGGCGGAGTGCGCCATGTGCAGCGGGCTGCGCGGCGGGGCGATCGCCACGTTGGTCATCAAGTCCAGGCCGGTCGTGCCGGCGGCGATCAGCAGCGGAAAGAAGACGTCGTGCTGGCCTTCGAAGGTGAACAATCCGTCCGCGCCGGTGGCGACGATCTCGGCGGCGCTTGCGGCCGCCTGCGCCGGTGAACCGCTGACCTGGAGCTGTACCTTCATGCACCATCCTTCCGCGAAAGCCGCCCGGTCATTCGGAAAGCTGAAACTCCACCACTTCGGCGACCGCGTCCACGGCTTCGCGCAGGGCGGCGAGGCGGGCGGCCGCCGTCGGTGCCGACAGCACCGAGTAGCGGTCGGCCGTGCCGATCGGGATGCGAGACGCCAACGCGAACAGGCGCTTTCCCGCCGGGCCGCTCCGGTCCTCGCCCAGGATCACCTCGCGGTCCGGCAGCTTGATGTCGCGCGCCAGCGCGATCCGCTCGAACAGCGCCATGGCCCGGTCTTCGAGGTCGAGCAACTGGGCGTCCGACACCGCGTCGCCCGGTTCGTCGGGCCACAGCGTGACCGTGGCGCGCGGGTAGGGGTCGTCGGGCAGCCATTCGGTCACCCGGATGCGTTCCCCGGTCCGGCAATTCAGTGCATACCGGCCGGCGCCATGGTCGACGCATTCGGTGATCCGCGCCAGCACGCCGACGTCGCAGCGCGCATCGCCGCCGCCGACCTCACGCCCGCGCGAAATCAATACCACCCCGAACGGGTCGCCGGTGTCGGTGCAGTGGCGCACCAGCGCGCCGTAGCGTGGCTCGAAGATCCGCAACGGCAGGTCCTGGTCCGGCAGCAGCGCCGATTCCAGCGGAAACATAGCCAGCTCAAGGGATTCCGTCATCAGATTTCCAGTTCGGCCACCAGCGCATCGACGACCGCGCGCAGGTCGCCGTCATGTTCTTCGGCCACCCGGCGCTGCCGTTGGTAGGAGGCCCCGTGGCGGGGTATGTCGGCGACCGCGGCCAGCTCGTCGACGCAGTTCAACCTTTTGGCCACCGGCTCCAACCGGTTCAGCACCTCGTCGAGATCCTCGGTGACCAATCGCTCGTTGCTGTCGGCGTCCAGGATGATCACCGCGTCCAGTCCGTAGCGCGCGGCGCGCCACTTGTTCTCCTGGTTATGCCAGGGCGGCATGCTCGGCAGCGACTCGTCGGCTTCCAGTCGGCGGTCCAGATCGACCACCAGGCAATGGGTCAACGCGACCAGCGCGCCCAGCTCGCGCAGATTGGACACGCCGTCGCAGATCCGCATCTCGAGCGTGCCCAGGTGTGGTGAAGGCCTGATGTCCCAACGGACTTCGTCGACGTGGTCGATGATGCCGGTCTTCTTCTGGTCGTAGACGAAGCGTTCGAACTCCGCCCAGGTCTGGAATTGGAACGGCAGCCCGGCGGTGGGCAGTTGCTGAAACATCATCGCCCGGTTGCTCGCGTAGCCGGTGTCCACGCCCGCCCACCACGGCGAGGACGCCGACAGCGCCAGCAGGTGCGGGTAGTAGTTGAGCAGTGACGTCATGATCGGCATCACCTTGTTCGGCGAGGACAGGCCGACGTGCACGTGCACGCCCCAGATCAGCATCTGCCGTCCCCACCACTGGGTGCGCTTGATCAGTTCGGCATAACGCGGGGCGTCGGTGAGTTTCTGAGAGGTCCACTGCGCGAACGGATGTGCTCCGGCACAGAACAGCTCCATGCCGCGATCCCGCACGATGCGGCGCGCGGGTCCCAGGGTCTGTCGCAGATCCTCCATCGCCTCGCCCGCGGAGTGGCAGATGCCGGTCACCACTTCGACGGTGTTGCGCAGCAATTCCTTGTGTACGCGCGGGTTTTCGCCGATCTCGGCGATCACGGCGGTGGCTTCGTTGCTCAGGTCGCGGGTGTGGGCGTCGACGAGGGCGAACTCCCATTCCACCCCGAGGGTCGGCCGCGGGGAACGGGCGAAGTCGATGCGGGTGTCGGCCCGCTTAGCCTGCACCGATGACACCGCACGCCACCCGCTTGCCGGCGTCACCGGTGCTCATCGTCATGTCGTCCGGGCCCGGCGTGCCGCTGGTCTGATTGTTGTGCCCGGATGGGGCGTTGGCGGAGTTGGCCGCACCGGCGTGAATGATGATCGCGGTCTTCTGCCCGGTGAGCAGGTCGTCCATGGCGAAGGCGTCCGTGGTGGTGACCAACGTTCCGGAGCCGTCCTTGCGCACCTGCAGGGTGGGCAGGGCCCCGCTGGCGGGCTCGGCGGTGTGCCCGGGCGCCTGGAAGTGGTCGCCGGCGGACAGGAAGTCGCCCGGCGCGCCGCCGGTCGGGGCGACCGAGTTGGGCTCACACTTGCCGACCTTGTGGATGTGCACATCGTGGAAGCCGGGCGCGAGCACACCGTTGGCGGTCGTCTCGATGGTGACGGTGGCATAGCCGTTGTTGAATTCGAACGTCGCGGTGGCCACCTGGGTGCCGTCCGGCGCCTTCAGGTGCGTGATGATGCTCGGCGCCGCCGCGGGCCCGGGCTCGGAGGCCTTGGCGCCCGACGGCGAGGGCGATCCGGTCCAGATCGCGGGGGTGGTGCCCGGAACCGACGAAGCCTGCTGGGGCGACGAGCAGGCGCCTAACAGCACGACACAACCGGCCAGTACCAATGCGCGCAGCTTGGGCATAGCCAGCAGCCTATCGCCTATCTAGCCCGCGACGAGGACGATGACGCCCGGCGGCTCGCCGCTGAGTGCGGGGATTCGCTGTTCGACCGGTGCACCGCCCAGGTTTTTGGCCACCGCGTCGGCGGTGGCGTGCTCGTCGCCGGCGTCGGTGTAGTAGACCGTGGTGGCCGAGACGTCGGGCACGGTCATGTTGTCGACCTTGGTGACTTTGAAGCCGGCGGACGTCAACTGGTCCCCGGTGCGCTTGGCGACGCCCTCTTTCCCGGAGATGTTGTACACCTGCACGTCGGCCTGCGTGCTCGCCGGCTTGTTGGTCGGCGATGAGGACGCGGAGCTGCTGGCGCTCGCGCTGGACGCCGGCGACGCCGAATCGTCGTCAGAGCTCCCGGACGAACCCAGAGCCTGCCAACCGAGCAGCAGGAAAATGACGCCGAGGAACAACAGCACCATCACCATGGCCCGCAGGGGCAGCCCGGTGGAGTCGGGAACTCGTTCTTTCATCGAGCCCTACTGTAACGAGTCAGGTCACCTCGAAGCCGAGGCGCCGCGCCGCGCGCGCCTTCTGCCTGCTGGCGCGCAGCCTGCGCAGCCGTTTCACCAGCATCGGGTCGGCGGCCAGGGCCTCGGGCCGATCGACGAGCGCGTTGAGCACCTGGTAGTAACGCGTCGCCGACATCGAGAACAACTCCTTGATGGCGTCTTCCTTCACGCCGGCGAACTTCCACCACTGGCGCTCGAAGGCCAGGATGTCGTGCTCGCGGCGGGTCAGCCCATCTGCGATCTCAGAGTCGTCCCCCGATCGATTTGCCCGCGCCATGGCGCTGTCCATATCGCTTCCCCTGGACCCTTCCGGCGAATTCCGAACTGCTCGAATGACTTGACTTAGCTAAGGGCGTGTTTCGGCGAATATTGAAACACGCGCCAAACCCTCAAGCCGTCATCCAGACCCGCGAGTCGGCCGATTGACCAAGATTGCCCAGAGGCCGATCGCCGGCCGGGCAGCCCACGGGCGTGCGGTAGCTTAGCCGACCATGGCAGTCGTTCCGATCCGCATCGTGGGAGATCCCGTCCTGCACACCCCGACACAGCCGGTGCCGGTCGCTGCCGACGGTTCGCTGCCGGCGGATCTGGCCGAGTTGATCACCAACCTGTACGACACCATGGACGCCGCGCACGGGGTGGGCTTGGCCGCCAACCAGATCGGGGTCGGCTTGCGGGTCTTCGTCTACGACTGCGCCGACGATCGCGGCCGCACCGACCGGCGGCGCGGTGTCGTCGTCAACCCCGTCCTGGAAACCTCCGAGATACCCGAGACCATGCCCGATCCGGACAACGACGACGAGGGCTGCCTGTCGGTGCCCGGCGAGTCGTTCCCCACCGGGCGCGCCAAGTGGGCGCGCGTCACCGGGCTCGACGCCGACGGCACGCCGATCGCCCTCGAAGGCAACGACCTGTTCGCGCGGATGCTGCAGCACGAGACCGGGCACCTCGATGGTTTCCTCTACCTGGACCGCCTGATCGGCCGGCACGCGCGCGCCGCGAAACGGGCCGTCAAATCCCACGATTGGGGCGTTCCCGGCCTCTCCTGGATGCCCGGGGAGGGACCGGACCCGTTCGGTCACTGATGTTCTCGTGGCCCGACCTCGGCACCCGGGTATCGGTGCGCTACCGGCGCCCGGCCGGTTCGGTGCCGCCGCTGACCGATGCGGTGGGCCACCTGCTGGCGGTCGAACCGATGGTGCGGGTGCGGACGAAGACCGGCGCGGTCGTCGAGTTCGCCGCGTCCGAGGCGGTGGCGTTGCGGGTGCTCACCGACACCCCCATCCGCACCTCCGAGATCCGCGCGCTCGAGCACGCCGCCGCCGCGGCCTGGCCGGGCGCGGAGCACACCTGGCTGGACGGCTGGCTGCTGCGAGCCGGCCACGGCGTCGATCTGGCCGCTAATTCCGCTGTGCCACTGGGCATTTCCGCCCAGGCGAGCACCGTCCCCGCCATCGTCGACTGGTACGAGCGCCGCGGCCTGATGCCGCGGTTGGCCCTGCCCGACCGGATGCTGGCGCCACCCGCGCTGATCGACGAGCGCACGGAACGGCTTGTCGTGCAGGACCTTTCCGATGTGGCCGTCCAGGACGCCGACCCGTCGGTCACGTTGGCGCCGGTCCCCGACGACGGGTGGCTGCGCATCCACGACGGCGACATTCCCGTCGACGTGCTGACCGCCGTCATCGACGGCGAGCTCGTGTTCGGCACGCATCGCGACGGAGCCGTCGCGCGCGCCGCGGTGACCGAGGCACCCGATGGCGCCCGGTGGGTGGGCATCTCGGAAGTGGGCTGCCCGGCCGGCGCCGACGATCAGGCGGCGGTGCGATTGTGCGAGACGCTGTTGGCGTGGGGCGCCGATCGCGGTGCGACGCGCGGCTACCTGCGGGTGCCCGACACCGGCGAGCGCACGCCCGCCGCGGCGCTGGGTTTCCGGCTGCACCACCGCCGCCGCTACGTCCCGGTGCGCCCGGGCCTCTGGGATAGCGTCTAGGCATGCCCGACCCGCCGCTGCGGCTCGCCACCTGGAACGTGAATTCGATTCGCTCCCGGCTGCCGCGCGTCATCGACTGGCTGGCCCGCGCCGACGTCGACGTGCTGGCCATGCAGGAGACCAAATGCTCCGACAGCCAATTCCCCGCCCTGCCATTCTTCGAACTCGGCTACGAGGTCGCCCACGTCGGATTCAACCAATGGAACGGCGTGGCGATCGCCTCGCGCGTCGGTCTCGACGACGTGCAGATCGGATTCGACGGGCAACCCAGCTGGAGCAGCAAGCCCGAAGTCGACGCGGCCGCGGAGGCCCGCGCCCTCGCGGCGACGTGCGGCGGCGTGCGGATGTGGAGCCTCTACGTTCCCAACGGCCGCGCCCTGGGCGACCCGCACTACACCTACAAACTCGAATGGCTTGCCGCACTGCGAGATTCGGCGTCGGATTGGTTGCGCGACGATCCCAACGCCGCGATCGCACTGGCCGGTGACTGGAACATCGCCCCGCAGGACGATGACGTGTGGAGCATGGATTTCTACGCGGGCGCCACGCATGTCTCCGAGCCGGAGCGCCGCGCGTTCGCCGCGATCGTCGAGGCGCAATTCACCGATGTGGTGCGCCCTTTCACGCCGGGCCCGGGGGTCTACACGTACTGGGACTACACCCGCTTGCGGTTCCCGAAGGGGCAGGGCATGCGCATCGATTTCATCCTCGGCTCGCCGGCTTTGGCCGCCCGCGTGACGGACGCGCAGATCGTCCGCGACGAACGCAAAGGCAAGGCGGCCAGCGATCATGCGCCGGTCCTCGTCGACGTGCGGCGCGACTAGCCGCGTCTCGCAGATACCGGCCGGCGGCAACATCACATTAAGCTCAGGCAAATTTGATGCGGCTTCGCGTTGTCTGCGCGATAGCTTGGTGGCAGGCTTTAAACACCAGAAGTGAAAACCAAATTGCTTTGTTGTTGAGGCTGCCTTCAGCGGGAACCCACCCGCTGCCGACACCGGTTAGCTGCAGAAGCAATCAAAGCCAGGGAGTCATCATGAGTGTCATCGGCGGAGCAGTCCGAGGCGTGAGTCAGGCGGTGAACCGCGCGGCGAACGCGACGACCGCGGCCGCCGGTGCCGTGGGCGGTGCGGCGGTCAACGGAGTCATCGGCGGCGTCACCGGCGCCGCCGAGGGCGTCAAGCGCGGCATGAACAGCGGCAGCCACTCGGCGCCCGCGGCCGCGCTCGCCATCGGCGCATTCGGCGTCGCCGGATTGGTCGAGTGGCCGCTGCTGCTGGCGGTCGGCGGCAGCGCTCTGCTGTTGCAGCGGTTGAGCCGCAAACAGGAGCCCGACACCCGGGCGGTCAAGGCGAACCTGAAATCGGTGCCGGTGGACGCGGCGCCGCCGAAACCGACGCCGCAGGAATCAGCCCCCACGAAAACCGCGCCCGCGAAGGCCACCAAGTCGACGGCCAAGAAGACGGCCGGACGCCGGGCGGGCACCACGCGGTTGCGCAGCACCAACTAGGCGGACCCGCCGATCAGCCGATCGCCCGGCTGATCACCGCCGGGGCCAACTGCCGCGACGTCCAGCGCACCAGGCGCTCTGGCTCGTGCGCACTGGGATCCGGACAGCCGGCTCCCCGAACCGGCCGGGATGGCGCCGTCGCGCCGCGTCGAGGCGCCCGGTCGCTGTGCCGAATCTCGACCACCCCGACGCGCCACAACAGCGCATAGAGTTCGACTAGTGGCACCCTCAGCACCGAAGCAAACGAGGAAACTAGCGGATCGCCCCCGGTGCCGGTCATCGTCGACATAAGTCCGACGGTGGACGCGCGACCCAGCGAGATGGGAAACCCTTCGTTACCGAAAGGCAAATGATGGCGGAAAAGAAGTCGCGGCGCGGCACGTCCCAGCGCGAGGCGGTGGACAAGATCCGCGCGGGTGAGACTTTCGCGGTGAATCTGCCGGCGATCGGCCAGGTGGAAATCCCCAGGCCAGAGCAGTTGGCCTACTTCGGCGGGCTGGCGGCCCTGGCGGCCCTCGAACTCATCGACTGGCCGGTGGCCCTGGTCATCGCCGCCGGACATTTCCTGGCCGCCAACCACCACAACAAGCTTTTGGAGGAGCTCGGCGAGGCGATGGAGGAGGCCTAGCCGGGCCGGTTCGCCGCGGCGCTTCCCGCGAGCGCGCGGTCGAACCGCAGGGTGACCCGCGTGCCGGCCGCGGTCCGCAGCGTCTCGACGCCGTCGGCCAGTCCGCTCATCAGCGTGAGCCCGCGTCCGCGTCGGCGGCTGCGCAGGCTGGCCGACGAATCGCCGCTCCACTGGCCGGTGTCGCTGACGGTGATCACCACCGTGTCCTGATACAGGAACGCCTCGATCGACACCGTCTGGCGCGGCTCGTTGCGGCTGCCGTGTTCGATCGCATTGGTGACCGCTTCGCCGGTGGCCAACAGGATGTCGGTTTCGCGGTGCGGCGCGACGACAATGGTGTTCAGCCAATCGCGCAGCTGTCCGCGCGCGACGGGAATGTGAGCCGGCGCGGCCGGCAGCACGGTGGCGAAGCTGCCCGCGGCGAGGTGGCTCGGGCGCAGCGCGAGCACCACGACGTCGTCGCGGTAGCCCGTCGGCGGGGCCATCCGCGACAGCAGCTCCGCACAGACCGACTCGACCGGCAGGCCGGCGCACTGCTCCGCCGCCGACCGCAGGCGCGCGAACCCGTCGTCGAGGCTTTCACCGGGCCGTTCCATCAGTCCATCGGTATACAGCAGGATCAACCCGCCGGGCGGCAGCTGCGCGGTCGCGGTGTTGCTGGGCGGCCGGCTCGTCGCGTCGTGGGTTCCGCGTCCGGTCACCGACACCGGGGCGCGCCGGCCCGACTCCAGAAAGGTCGCGCGCCCGTCGGGCAGCACCAGCAGCGGATAGGGATGCCCGGCGCAGCTGTAGCTGACGGTGGCGCCACCGCCCTGGCCGTCGGTGTCGATCAGGGCGTAGGCCACCGTCGCACACCGGGCGCCGTCGACGCTGGCGCCGTATCGGTCCAGCGAACCGAGCACCGCGTCCGGCTCGCCCGCGGTGAGCGCGGAGGCGGCGACCGCGGCACGCAACCGGCTCATCACGATCGCCGCGGCCAGCCCGTGCCCGACGACGTCGCCGACCGAGATCGCGATCCGGCCGGAGTGGTCCAGCGGGGTGACCGAATACCAGTCGCCGCCGACCCGCATCGCCTCCCCCGCCGGCTGGTAGACGGCCGCGACAACCGCGGCGGTGGAGCCGCGGTCCAGATCAAGCAGGTGCTCCTGAAAGTCGATGGCGATCTCGTGTTCGCGGGCCATCAGCCGCACGCGGTCCAGGGCCGCCGACGTCAACTCGGCGATCCGGGCGAAGGTGTCGAGGTCGGCGGCGTCGAATTGCCGGGGCTGCGGCCACAACAGCGCCAGCACCCCGAGGATGCGGCCAGAGCCGTCGCGCAGCGGATGGCTCACGCAGGCGCGGATGCTCGCCGCGCTGTCCCGGACGGCATGCTCGTAGCGCGGGGGCAGATCGAACGTGTCGGTGACGATCATCGGCTCGCCGGTGCGCGCGACGTCCGCGCCGATCAGCGGAGCATCGAGGGCGACGACGTGGTAGCGGTCCCGAAACTCCGCGGGCAGGTCACCGGCGTATTCGAACCGCAGATAGTCCTCGCCGTCGAGGACGCCGATCGCGACGGCACCGGCGTCCCCGGAACCGAAGGAGGAGCCCAGCAGGGCGTCCATGATCCCGCCGGCCGAGCTGGTGGCTTGCAGCGCCGAGTCGAGGTGCACCAGCTCCGAGGCCAGCCGCGACTGCGCCTCGCGGCGTTGCCGGTCACGCTCGCGGCCCACCGCGGACAACCTCGACGCCAGCCGGTCGATCAGCTCCTGGGACCGGAACGGCTTGGGCAGGTAGTCGTCGGCGCCACCGGCGTAGCCCTCGCTGACGGCCTCCGCGCCGGCCCGGGCGGACAGCATGAGGATCGGCGTGGGCGCCAAGTCCGGGTCCGCGCGAACGGCGGCGACGAAGCCGAAGCCGTCGAGTCCGGGCATCATCACGTCGGTGACGATCGCGTCCGGACGCAGGTTGCGGGTCGCGGCCAGCGCCGACTCGCCATCCGCGACCGACACCGTCTCCCAGTGGGTCGACAACACCCGCTCGAGGTGGGCGCGCATGTCGGCGTTGTCGTCGGCGATCAGCACCACCTGGCGGGTCGCCTCGGGTGTGGCGGCCGGTTCGGCGACGGGCATCACCCACTGACTGGCCTCGGCGACATACGGATTGGTCTCGTTCGGCCCGGCAGGCGACGGGTCGACGACCGCACCCGAGGTCGACCGCGGCACCCGGATCGTGACGGTGGTGCCATGGTCCAACTCGCTGTCGATCTCGACCGTGCCGCGGTGCAGGTCGACCAGCCCGCGCACCAGAGACAACCCGATCCCGGTGCCCTCGACGCTGCGCCCACGCACGTTGTCGGCCCGGTAGAAGCGCTCGAACAGCAGCTTGAGATCCTCGGCACCGATGCCGACTCCGGTGTCGCGCACGGCGATCACACAGTCCCCGGATTCGGTTCGCACCCGCACCGAAATCGAGCCCCGCAGCGTGTATTTGACCGCGTTGGACAGCAGGTTGAGAACGATCGTCTCCCACATCGCCGGATCGACGTCCGCCAGGGCCGGCGCGCAGTCCAGCTTCAGCTCGAGCCCGGCCCGGTGGCACAGCTCGGTGAACGACGACGCGATCTGCGCGGTGAGCGCGCCGACGTCGGTGCACACCAGCTTCGCGTTGGCCCGGCCGGCCTCGATGCGGGAGAAGTCGAGCAGCGAGTCGACCAGGCGCTGCAGACGCCGCGCGTTGCGCGCCGCGGTGGTAAGTCGCTCCGCGAGAACGCTTTCCGGCGCCGCGTCCAACAGCGCGTCGTCCAGCGGTCCGAGCAGCAGGGTCAGTGGGGTGCGAAACTCGTGGCTGACGTTGGTCAGGAACGCGGTCTTGGCCCGGTCCAGTTCGGCCAACGCATCCGCGCGGTGCCGCTCTTGCTCGTAGGACACGATCGAGGCGAACGTCGACGTCAACTGGTCGGCCAGCAGCTGGCAGAACCCCTGAAACTGGGTGTCCAAGGGGCGCCGCGGGCTGGCGCCGACCACCAGCGCCCCCGCGGGCGAGGCCTCCCCCAGCGGTAACACCAGAGCTTCCTGCGGGCAGTCGGCGCCCAGCGCCGCTTCGATGCCGGAGATCGTGCCGGCGACGTCACCGATCACCTGCATCTCGGCCCGGGTCCGCGACGCCGCATCCCAGTCGGTCAGCTCCGCCAGTTCGCCTGGCAGCAGCGCCGACACCGATGGCGTAGCCCCGCGCAGCGTGACCCTTCCCGTCGCGCCGTCGTCGGCGTACACGGCGATGAACGACAGGTCGGCCGGTTGGCCGGCGCACACCCGCACCGCGACGCCGACCGCGTCGTCGATGCTGCGGCTCTCGACGATCGCGGAGGCGACCGTGTTGAGCAGGTGCAGGCGGCGCTCGCTCAGCACCCGCTCGGTGGTCTCGTAGGAGGGGCAGAAGATGCCGAAGGGTTTGCCGTCGGCGCCGATCAGCGGGCTGTAGGTGAAGGTGAAGTACCGCTCGACGCGCCGCCCGGCGGTCACCATGGGCAGCATCAGGTCCCGCGACCAGGTCGCCTCCCCGGTCGCGACGACGCCGGCGAGCATCGGGGCGATCGAATCCCAGATGTCCCACCACACCTCGCGGCCGGGTTTGGCGAACGAGTCGAGCTTGTCGCCGAGGATCTCGATGTAGGCGTCGTTGTACACCACGAACAAGTCTTCGGTGCCCAGCCAGAGCACCAGCGGGAACCGCGACGCCAGCGTCGTGGCGACCGCCGCCCGCATCTGTCCGGACCAGTCTCGCGGCGGCCCCAGCGGATGAGCGTCCCAGTCGTATTCGGCGAACCGCCGGCCCATCTCACCGCCCAACGAAACGGCAGCGGCCAGGTCGGCCGGCAGTCGCGAGTTCATGGCTGGCGTCTTCGCTGCAACGCCGCGGACAGGGTGGGGTAGATGTCGAACACCCGGTCCAACTCGGTGACCTGGATCGGCCGCAGCACCTGGTCGTGGTCGGCGACCAGTCGTACCTCGGTCCCGCCGGCTTTGGCGTCCTCATGACAGTCGAGCACCGCGTTCAGCGCCGCGCTTCCGAAGAAATCGACAGCCAGCAAGTCGATCACCACCGGGCGCACCGGCGGGGTGGAGGCCAGCCCGAGCGCGGTGGTCAGGTGAGCGGCAAGCTCACCGACGTTACTGGAGTCGACATCGCCTTTGACGCTCACGATCACTACGTCGTCGTGGGCCTCGTGTCCGACCGCCAACAACTTTCATGCCTTTCGCCGCAGCCAACGTTGGGATCTGCTGCCGCTAAGCCCGACGACGCGGCACAGATGCGCGGTCGCGCATCGCAGATGACCCGAGAGTAACCCGTACCCGAACTGCCCGTTTATCGATTCGCCGGTTACCCGCCGGGCTCGGCCGGAATCCTCTCGTGCGCGGTCAGCAGCAAATGATCGAACTGGCTCTGCAGAATCGCCGCCGGTGCCGGCAGGGCGGCCATATCGGCGAGCAGCTGCCTGGCCAGTGACCGCAGTTTCACGTTGGTCTCCTGCGAGCGCCACTGCAGCACCCGGAACGCCTGCTCGGCGCTGACCCGGTAGACGTACATCAGGACGCCCTTGGCCTGTTCGATGGCCGCGCGGCTCTCGAACAGGTCGGGCAGCGCGGTGTCGAGCACCTCCTGGCGGGCCTCGTCGAAGGAGTTGGTGAGGTCGATGTAGTAACCCGCGGTGCCCAGCACGGCGCCCGACTCGTCCAGCATGCGGTCGGCCACGACGATCGCATCGTGCATCGCGCCGGCGGTGTCGATGAACCGGTGCCGGCTCGAGAACGACTCTTCGGATTGCAGGGCGTGGTCGAGCAACTCCTGCACATGCGCGCGGTCGTCGGGATGCTTGTGCGACAGCAGCAATTCGGTCGTCGGCTCGACCTCACCCGGCTGGTAGCCGTGCATCCTGGCCACCTCGTCGGACCATTCCCACCGCTGGCCCACGAACCAGAAGCGGAAGGCGCCGATGTTCAGGTATCCGGGGGCCGGCTCGGTCGGCTCGGAAAATCGCACGTCGCCCGCGCCGGATGACGATTCCCCTGTTCGCCTGCGCTGTTGCACGGTTGCATTTTTCCACTAAGGGAACGCCTTCGGCTACTGCCCCGGGTGAAAAGGCCATCACACCCTGCCGTGCGGTCGGCCGTAGGGGTAACGTCGCGTGCGGACCCATCCATACGACGCGGGAGCGCACGCCGAGTGCGCTGAGAGGACGGCTCGGGGCCGTCGACCGTACGAACCTGACCGGGTAATGCCGGCGTAGGGAGATGAAAAATGACTGATGTCCTTTCCGGAATTGCGTCGGGCAGTGCCTCGCACAGCGTGGAGCCGGCCGTCACCACCGGACCCATCTGGGGCAGCAGCAAGGCCTACCGCGAGATCGAGGGCCCGGGTGGGGTGACGCTGCGGGTACCGCTGCGGCGGGTGCACCTGTCCAACGGCGAGGACTTCGACCTGTACGACACCTCGGGGCCCTACACCGATCCGGAGGCGACGATCGATCTGACGGCCGGACTGCCGGCGCGGCCCGGCGTGGTCCGCGATCGCGGGACGCAGCTGCAGCGCGCCCGCGCCGGCGAGATCACCGCCGAGATGGCCTACATCGCCGCGCGCGAGGGCATGCCCGCCGAGCTGGTGCGCGACGAGGTCGCCCGGGGCCGCGCGGTCATCCCGGCCAACCACAACCACCCCGAGATCGAGCCGATGATCATCGGCAAGGCGTTTGCGACCAAGGTGAACGCAAACATCGGCAACTCGGCGGTGACATCATCGATCGCCGAGGAGGTCGACAAGATGGTGTGGGCCACCCGGTGGGGCGCCGACACCATCATGGACCTGTCCACCGGCAAGAACATCCACGAGACCCGCGAGTGGATTCTGCGCAACTCGCCGGTGCCGGTCGGCACCGTGCCCATCTATCAGGCGCTGGAAAAGACCAAGGGCGATCCGACCGAACTGACCTGGGAGCTCTACCGCGACACCGTGATCGAGCAATGCGAGCAGGGCGTGGACTACATGACCGTGCACGCCGGTGTGTTGCTGCGCTACGTGCCGCTGACCGCCAAGCGGGTCACCGGCATCGTGTCGCGCGGCGGCTCGATCATGGCGGCATGGTGCCTGGCGCATCACCGGGAGTCGTTCCTGTACACCAACTTCGACGAGCTCTGCGAGATCTTCGCCCGCTATGACGTCACCTTCTCCCTGGGCGACGGCCTGCGGCCGGGCTCGATCGCCGACGCCAACGACGCCGCGCAGTTCGCCGAGCTGCGCACCCTGGGCGAGCTGACCAAGATCGCGAAATCCCATGGCGTGCAGGTGATGATCGAGGGCCCGGGCCACGTCCCGATGCACAAGATCGTCGAGAACGTGCGGCTGGAAGAGGAGTGGTGCGAGGAGGCCCCGTTCTACACGCTAGGCCCGCTGGCCACCGATATCGCCCCGGCCTACGACCACATCACCTCGGCGATCGGCGCGGCCATCATCGCCCAGGCCGGCACCGCGATGCTGTGTTACGTGACCCCCAAGGAACACCTGGGGCTGCCGGACCGCAAGGACGTCAAGGACGGGGTGATCGCCTACAAGATCGCCGCGCACGCAGGCGATCTGGCCAAGGGCCATCCGCACGCGCAGGAGCGTGACAACGCGTTGTCGCAGGCGCGCTTCGAGTTCCGGTGGAACGACCAGTTCGCGCTGTCGCTGGACCCGGACACCGCGCGGGAGTATCACGACGAGACGCTGCCGGCCGAACCGGCCAAGACCGCGCACTTCTGCTCCATGTGCGGGCCGAAGTTCTGCTCGATGCGCATCACCCAGGACGTTCGCGACTACGCCGCCAAACACGGGCTCGACAGCGAGGAAGCGATCGAGGCGGCCATGTCCGAGGGCATGGCGGAGAAGTCGCGCGAGTTCGCCGAGCAGGGCAACCGGGTGTATCTACCGCTGGCACAGCAGTGATCGCAAGCGCGGCCGTGGCGATCGCCAGCGCGGCGCAGCCGGGCGCAGCGGGTCGCCACCATCGGGCGAAGCCGGGCGCAGCGGGTCGCCACGATCGGGCGAAGCCGGGCGCGGCGGGTCACCGCCATCTGACAGCGGTGATCGCAAGCGCGGCGCAGCCGGGCGCGGCGGGTCACCGCAATCTGACACAGTGACGTTCCTGCCGCTGCCCGCGCCCGGCACGACGCCGCGCCGGGTGCTGTCCATCGCCGGGTCGGACTCCGGGGGCGGCGCGGGCATCGAGGCCGACATGCGCACCATGGCGCTGCTGGGTGTGCACGCGTGCATCGCGGTCACCGCCGTCACCGTCCAAAACACGTTGGGCGTGCGGAGTTTTCACGAGGTTCCTGCCGAGGTCGTCGCCGGGCAGATCGAGGCCGTCGTCGGCGACATCGGCATCCAGTCCGCGAAGACTGGGATGCTGGCGTCGCCGCGAATCATCGACACCGTGGCCACCACGTGGCGCGGGCTGGGGTTGTCGGTGCCGCTCGTCGTCGATCCGGTGGCGGCGTCGATGCACGGCGACGCGCTGATGGCGCCGGCGGCGCTGGATTCGCTTCGCACCCAATTGTTTCCGTTGGCGACGCTGGTGACACCCAATCTCGACGAGGTGCGGCTGCTGGTCGACGTCGACGTGGTGGACGCCGAGTCGCAGCGGGCGGCGGCCAAGGCGCTGCATGCGCTGGGCCCGCAATGGGTGCTGGTGAAGGGTGGTCACCTGCGGTCCTCGGAGCGCAGCAGCGACCTGCTCTACGACGGCGCCGATTTCTTCGAGTTCGATGCCCAGCGGATCGCGACGGGAAACGACCACGGCGGTGGCGACACGCTCGCCAGCGCCGTGGCGTGCGCGCTGGCGCACAACTTCACCGTGCCGGACGCCGTCGAGTTCGGCAAGCGCTGGGTGACCGAATGTCTGCGCGCCGCATACCCACTGGGCCACGGGCACGGCCCCGTCTCCCCGCTGTTTCGGCTGTCGTGAACGCATGAATCTCGACGAGATCGCGGGTGTCGCGCACGAGCCCACGGGGCCGCCGACGGGCGTGGTGGTACTGACCCACGGCGCCGGCGGCAACCGGGATGCCGTTCTGCTGCAGCAGGTTTGCGACGAGTGGGCGCAACGGGGCTGGCTGGCGGTGCGCTACAACCTGCCCTACCGGCGCCGCCGGCCCGCCGGGCCGCCGTCGGGTTCCGCCGCCGCCGACCGGGCCGGCATCGTCGAGGCCATCACGGTGTGCCGCGGCCTGGCCGACGGCCCGCTGATCGCCGGCGGCCATTCCTATGGCGGCCGGCAGACGTCTATGGTCGTCGCGGCCGGCGAGGCGGCGGTGGACGTGCTGACGCTGTTCTCCTATCCGGTCCATCCCCCGGGCAAACCCGAACGCGCGCGCACCGAGCACCTGCCCGACATCACGGTGCCGACCGTGTTCACGCACGGCACGTCGGATCCGTTCGGCACGCCCGACGAACTGCGCGCCGCGGCCGCCCTGGTCACCGGCACGACCGCCGTCGTCGAGATCGCCAGCGCCCGCCACGATCTGCGGTCCAGGACGTTGAACGTGCCGGCGTTGGCCGTCGATGCCGCGCTGCAGCTGCTCGGACGGAAATAGACAGTCAAAACTGGACAGTTTTGGCTGTCTAAAATAGAGTGGTCGTGTGGATGGCATCAGCGAGTCCGCGGTAGCGGCGGCACGCGACATCAGGGTGGTGTTCAGCCGGTTACGGCGCCGGCTGAAGGACATCGCGACCGACGGTCTGACGCCGTCACAGACCGCGGTGCTCACCCGGTTGTGGAAAGAGGGCCCGTCGTCGGCCAGCGTATTGGCCGGCGCCGAACAGGTGCGCCCGCAGTCGATGGCCACCATCCTGGCCGCCCTGGGCCAACGCGGGCTCATCGAGCGCAAGCCGGATCCGAATGACGGCAGGCGCCAGGTGGTTTCGCTGACCCCGGCGGGCAAACGGCGTGCCGAAAGCGGCCGGCGCGCCCGCGAGGAGTGGTTGGCCCGCGCCATCCACGAGCGCTACACCGAAGCCGAGCGGCGCGTCATCGTCGACGCACTGTCGCTACTCGAGCGTTTGACCGAGCAATGAGGACGCGAAAGGACCTGAGCGACAATGGAACTGGGATTGCATTTTATCGACTTCCTACCGGGAGACCCGGCCCGGCTGGGCCCGACGCTGGCCCAGGCGGCCAAGGCGGCCGAGCAGGGCGGCGCGACGCTGTTCACGCTGGCCGACCACTTCTTTCAGATGGAAGCCATGGGACGGGCGGAGGACCCGTTCCTGGAGGGGTACACGTCACTGGGCTTTCTGGCCGGACAGACGACGACAATCGAGCTGAGCCTGTTGGTCACCGGCGTCACCTACCGTTATCCAGGTTTGCTGGCCAAGGCCGTCACGACGCTGGACGTCTTGTCGCAGGGCCGGTCGATGTTGGGACTCGGCGCGGCCTGGTACGACCGGGAACACGCCGCCCTGGGCTTTCCGTATCCGCCGGTGAGCCAACGCTTCGAGATGCTCGAGGAAACACTGCAGATCTGCCGGCAGATGTGGAGCGACAACGACGGCCCGTACCAAGGCAAGCACTATCAGCTGGCCGAGACAATCTGTGCGCCCCAACCGATTCGGCGTCCCCCGGTGCTGATCGGCGGGGACGGTGAAAAAAAGACGCTGCGTCTGGTCGCGCAATACGCCGACATCTGGAATTCCACGGTGACCGAGGTCGACGCGATCAAGCACAAGATCGAGGTGCTCAACCGTCATTGCGAGGCGGTCGGCCGCGACCCCGGCGAGATCCGCAAGACGGTCGGCTACTTCGTCAATCCGTTCGAGGACCTGGACGGGTATTTCCGGACCGTCGAGGGCTACGCCGGACTCGGCGTCGAGCTGGTAAATGCCGGTCCGTTCCCCGGTAATCCGGATCCGGTCGGCTTCGTTCGACGCCTGGGCGACGAAGTGATTCCCCGGCTCGCCGAAATCGGTTGACCCGGTTGGTGATCGGTTAACCGGGATAGCGCGAGTAACAGGCGTCCGCGTTGCCCGTCACGCCGCCGCGGAACGCAGCGATCCGGGTGAATCCGGCCGGCACACTGGTGCCGTCCGCGTCGCTGGCGACCAGATGGTTGGTGAGCAAGCCGGCGACGGCCTCGTCGAGATCGCCTGCGGTCAGCAGCAATTGGTTGTGCGAGGGCAGGTCGATCGGCTCGGCCATCTTGCGATGCACCACACCGGTCAGGCACGCGGTGCGCAGCGCGGTCCACGGGCTCTGCATCGGCAGGCCACGTTCATGCTGCACGGCCAGCGCGTATCTCGACATCACCACCGACAGCGCGGTGTCGTCGCCCTGCGGCAGGGTCTGTTGCTTCTCGTCGGCGAGCGTGCCCATGGCGGCGAGGCCGGGCAGGTCGACCACGATGGTGTTGGTGCCCGGGCAGTAGGACGCCGGCGGGGTGGCCTTGGCGTCCGGGCACTCGGCCGGCTGGTAGGACAGCGCCGGCGGGCTGGCCGGGGCGAAGATCTTTCCCAGCAGCTCCATGAGATTCGACAAGGTGTCCTGGTTGATGGGCACCTCGCCGGTTTCGGGTGCGCCGGTGCTGGAGTCGACCCGCAGGGCGTTCGGCAGGTCGCCGCGGCGCTTCTCGATCTCCTTGCGGTTGATCGCCGCACAGGCCGAGGCGCCGTTGAGGAATCCCATTTGGAAGGCGCTGATCCGGTCCAGGGCCGACCCGTGGGCGTCGTCGTTCTCGGTCTCGCTGTCCATGACGGGGTCCCGCGTGGTGATGATCCCGGCCAGCACGTGGTCGAGCCCGTCGGCGGTGCTCAGCGTGAAGCGCGGCGACTTGCCGTCGGCGACCCAGTACAGATAGACGCCCGCGAAGCAGTCGGCCTGCTGCTCGCGGACGATGGTCGCGTCGCGTCTGGTCACCAGCTTCGCCATCTGTTGCAGCGCGTGCCCGAATTCGTGTGCCAGCACGCCGGTGACGGACATGTCACCGAAATACTTCTGCGCCATGGGCATGAATACGCCGCGGTCCCAGGCGATCAGGTTGCACTTGCCGGTGTAGAAGGCGTTGACGAGCTTGTAGGTGTCGTTGTGGCACACGATCGGGCTGCTGGGATCGGTGGAGTTGTAGGACACCATCTTGCTGAGCGGAACGAACTTGCCCTGCAGCGATTGGTCATACACCGACTTCCAGTAGTCCTCGATGTCGTTGACCGACAGCAGTGCGAGTGTGTCGATGGGGCCGTTGTCGGTGTTGAGCACCTTGCCGGTGGGACTGGGCGCGTTCGAACGGATCCCGCTGGGTCCGTTGGTCGCGGGCAGCCCCCCGACCAGAAACGGATCGTTGAGCATCGACAGCGCGCGTCCGTCGACGAAGGTCGTGCAGCCGGCCACTAGGAGTGCCGCCGCCGCCCACACGAGGGCCGACCTGAGCGCATGGCTTTTCATGACCAACCTCATCCCGACCGGCTACGACGCAGCATCAAGGAAACTCATCCTAGAGGCATCGACCATAACGGGCAGCAGGAATCGGGCGACCCAGCAAACGTCGACACGAACGCGGCAACCGA
This sequence comes from Mycobacterium sp. 1245801.1, assembly GCF_001673055.1. Classification (NCBI taxonomy): domain Bacteria; kingdom Bacillati; phylum Actinomycetota; class Actinomycetes; order Mycobacteriales; family Mycobacteriaceae; genus Mycobacterium; species Mycobacterium sp. 1245801.1. The sequence continues at coordinate 2,840 of NZ_LZKY01000247.1, read as the reverse complement.
TGCCGCTAGCGTTCCAGCGCCCGTGCGCAGTGGTCGAGGATGGCGCGGAAGGTCCAGCGGAACAGCGGCGACGTGACCGCCTCGGTCACCTTGCCGCCCCCGCTGGCCGGAACCGTGCAGGCGGTCTCCCAGTCGACGTGCGCGCCGTCGCCCGACGAAGTGATCGTCACGGTCCCGCCCTCGTGATTCGAGGCGGGTATCGAGCGGACGACGAGGTAGGAGTAGTTGTGCGGCGGCTCGTAGGCGGTGATCCGTTCGCGCAACCACACGCCCAGCCCCGTCACTTCGCGCACTGCCCCCACGCCTGGGCCCGACGAGCCGTCGGCCCAGCCGGCCCTGAGCAGCAACGGAGCGGTGGTCAGGTTGGCCGGGTCGGTCAGCCAATCGAAGACGCGTTGCGGCGCCGCCGCGACGGTGCGCTCTACGTGAATCTGGACCATGCGCTCCCCTGCCCTGCGATGCCGACGGGTGTCACCGACATGCTAAACGGTGGGCGGTCGCGGTTCAGGGCACCCGGGTGCGGTGCCTCTTGTTGTGCGGCGGCACGCCATTGACCCCGCCGATGGATTCCGCGTAGCTGCCGACGACGAACCCGACGCCAGAACCCATGACCGCCAACGCTTCCCGGTTGATGTTGTCGACGGTGTCACGAGGGCTCTGGAAGTTGGGATCGAACGCCACGCTGGCCTGACCACCCCATAACCGGGCCTGCACGGGGCTTTTCGGCTGCGAGGCGCCGGTGGTCATGCCGCCGACCGGCACGCCGGCCACCATGAACGGGTGGTAGTCGGCCCTGGTATCCAACGGCAGGTCGGCGGGACGCTTGCCGGCGAGGTTCAGATAACCGGCCAGCATGCGTTCGATGCCGGCCGATCCCTCGGGCACGTCCGCGGCCGAGACGTTGGGTGAGGGCGGGCCGGACTGATCGCCGTCGTCGGTGAAGAATCCCGCGTTCGGCGACCCCAGCATGGTGAAGTTCAGGTAGAGCGCGATGTCGTTGAGTTGGTCGCGGTCCATGCCGAACACGTAGTCCATGACGCCGTTGCGGCCGTCCTCGTCGGCTCCCCAGAACACGAACCGCACCGCGTTGGTGACCGGGGCGAGCGGGCCCAGTTGCAGCGCCGTCTCCAAAACGGCGGCCACCCCGGAGCCGTCGTCGTTGATCCCGGGCCCGGCGCGGGAGCCGTCCAGGTGGGCGCCGACCACGACGACGTCGTGAGCCGAGCCGGTCTTGGTCTGCGCCACGACGTTTCGCGAAGTGATGTTGACGTTCTGCGCATCCAGCACCAGGCGTACCGGTGCCGTGGAGCCGGACAGCGCGGCGGCGCCGTAGGCGCCCAATACGGCGACCGGCACGGTCAGCTGCTTGAAGTAGCCGGGGGTGAACAGGGTGGGCGGCGCGCCCCGCCCGGTGGGCGAACTGAGCACGATCAGCGCGCTGGCGCCCTTGGCCACCGCGCTGTTCTGTTTGTCGACCACCGAACAGTGCGCGTCGTCGACGACGGCGATCGCCCCTTTGGGCAGGGGCGACGGGTAATCGGTGGCCGCGCAGCCCGAGGGCTGGGCCGGCCGGACCGGCTGGCCGGTCAGTCCGCCGGGCGGCGTTTGGACCAGCAGCGAGGCCTGGTCGACCGAATAGGTACGACCCGCAACGGTCAGCGCCGGCTTACCCAACGACACGGTGTAGAGCCGGTCGAACTGCGGCGTCTGTACGTCGAAACCCTTGTCGCGCAGCGTCTTAGCCACGTAGTCCACGGTGGCGTTGAAGCCGGGTGTGCCGTCTGCGCGGTTGCCGCCGTTGGCGTTGGCGATGTTCTGCAGGGCGCGCAGATGGGTCAGCAGGCCCTCGACGTTCACCCGTTTGGCCAAGCTGTGCGCCAGGTCCGGGGTGGCCGTCGGCTGCCCCGGCCGGGTGTCCGAACACCCGGCCACCAGCGCGGCGAGCAGCAGCAGCGTCGCGACCAGCCGGGACATCATGACTTGGCGAGCACGTGCCGGACCCGGTCCGCCATGGCGGGGACGCCGTTGTGCCCGCCGAGGTCCTGCGCGTACAGACCCATCGCGTAGGCCACACCGCCGCCGTTGATTCCCAGTGCGGTGCGGTCGATGTGGTCGAGGGTGTCGGTCTTCTGGTGGTAGTTGGGGTCGAACGGTTGATCGGCGGTGCCGCCCCACAATTTGGCCTGGTCGGCGGACATCTTCCCCTCCGCCCCCGAGAACAGGCCGCCGGCGGGGACGCCCGCCAGGGTGAACCCGTCGTAGTCCGACCGGCCGTCGAACGAGGTGTCCTGCGCGGTCTTGCCGGCCGACTTCAGGTAGGCGACCAGCGTGCGCTCGATACCGGCCGAGCCCTCCGGCACCACCGGCTGGCCGCGCGCGTCCGCGGGCAGCGATTGGTCGCCGTCGTAGGTGAAATAGCCGGGGTTCGGCGATGCGAGCATGTCGAAATTGAGGTACAGCGCAAGGTTTTTCAGCGCCGTCAGGTCCAGCGACTCGACGTAGTTGCGCGACCCGATCAGTCCGAGTTCCTCGGCACCCCAGAAGCCGAACCGCAGCGCGTTGCGCACCGGTGGTGAATTCCCCAGTCGCACAGCGGTTTCCAGCACCGCGGCCACGCCCGATCCGTTGTCGTTGATGCCCGGCCCGTCGGGAACGCTGTCCAAGTGGGCCCCGGCCATCACCACCATCAAACTCAACGCGAGCGTCCAAAGCTTCCGCGCCCGCAACGTGATTGCGCAGACCAAGACCGGGTCGGCGACCGACGTGGTGATGGCCGGGGCCCACTTGGACAGCGTTCCCGACGGGCCGGGCATCAACGACAACGGATCGGGCGTGGCCGC